>CAYFHZ010000456.1:0-3054 GCA_964342535.1 uncultured Bacteriovoracaceae bacterium
GACCTAGAAGAGTCAAATGAGAAGGCCAAATTAGAATTAGAAAAAATTCTTACAAAGTACAATTAAGAATTTGTTCTTAATTTAATACTTCTTGAAATAAGCATTCTTTTTGGTTTTAAGCTTTGGACTCGAACCATAGACTTTTGTGGTCTTGCACTTTTTAGCGGAGTTGTGGCCGAACCATTTACTAATTTTGTTGATTTAGAAATTGTTTCTTTTTTTGATGAATCTTTGGTGATTTCTTTTTCTGTTGCTTTCATAAACATACCCTTTGTTCTTAGTCATTTTTTGTTTGGTAATACGATTAAGAACATTCATAAGGTGTCTGTTATGACATTTACTTAGCTCTTAAGGTACCCAAAACGCGAAAATTGTCCAATAAACATCTCCCGTGTTTTTGTTAACGTTAAGTCTTCGGTTATTCAAGCTATCAACTTAAGCTTGTCTTAAATTATATTCTAGCATATTTCCAAGCTTTTTGCACACCAACATAATATAGGTGAGTTATCTTTGCCTACTTAGGTATATCGAGTAGAATTCATTTAGAATATATAATGTAATTTCGGTAATTTAAGGAGTGACAATTATGAAGCGATATTTCGCCTTACTCATTTTATTGGCATTTATGTCTTCATGTTCCCTTGTGACGACAGTAGCTAAGAAAACAACGGGAACAGTTATTGCCCAAGGTAGTGATGAAATGATGACTGAAGCCAATTGGGAATTTTTTGGACAGGCCACACCAGCCAATTTAAAACTGATAGAGGGATTATGGTATTCGGACCAAGAAAACAAAGAGCTAATGACATTACTCATTAAAGGCTATGCTGGATATGCTTTTGGCTATGCTGAAACCAAAGCACTCAAGTCAATCCTTCAAGAAAAGAAAGACCATGATTATCAACAAACAATATGGTTTTATAACAAAGTTATTTTTTATGGAAAAAAATATCTCGAGTTAAATGGAATAAAGCTAAGTGATTTTGAGCAAAGTAGCTTTGCTGCCAAAATAAAAACTTTATTCAATGACAAATTCTCAAAAGAAGACGAAATCGCAATCTTTTACTTTGCTCAGTCTCTTGCAAGCTCAATTAATCTTCAACGTTCTAACGTCCAAAAACTATCATTTTTCTCACATGCAAAAAATATGATGGAATGGGTTTGTGAAAGAAGTCCTTCAATTGAAAATGGGAGTTGTAATCTTTTTAATGCTATTCTTAAAGCGTCAACACCACGCATGATGGGAGGAGATCCAATAAAAGCAGCTGAAATGTTTCAGACATTTATTCAAAAACAACCATATAATTTGCTAGCAAGACTAAGTTATATTCAGTTTTATTTAATACCAATGATGGAAGAAGATGATTTTTATGACGAAATGAAAGCTTTAAAAGCTGAGATTTTAGTATGGGATCAATTTGTTAATGGACATATGGGGAAGAATTCTGAAAAATATAGTAAACATCGAAATTTTAATTTATTTAATAGTATAGCTAAGAAACGATATGAACAATTGTTTCAAATAAAAAAGGTATTATTTTAAAGGTCTGTTTATGAAATTATTTATTGTTCTTATTTTAAGTTTTTTATCTTTGTCTGCTTTTAGTGCCAAGTTTAAAATTGCAGCAATTGTTCCCAAGGGGACAAATTGGGCCAATACTTTAAAAGAAATGGCAAAAGAAATTAAAGCTCAAACAGAGGGTGAAGTTAAATTACAAATTTATTATGGTGGCGTACAAGGTGATGAAACTGATGTTTTAAGAAAAATGAGAATTGGTCAACTTCAGGGTGGAGTTTTTACAGGAAAGGTTCTTGGTGATATTTTCTCAGATGTAAGATCAATTGAGGTTCCCTTTAATTTTTATAACGATGAAAAGAAAGCGCTTAAAGCGATTAATGATCTTTCTCCTTATTTTAATAAATCAATTGAAGAGCAAGGTTTTAAAAATCTTGGATTTTATGGAATTGGAAAAGTTTATGTTGTATCTACAAAAAAAGTAACAAGTATTGATGAAATGAAAGGGATAAAAATTTGGGCTTGGGAAGGAGATAAGTTAATACATGCTATGATGGATTCCCTTGGGCTTGTATCTGTTCCTATTGCCTTACCAGATGTTATGTCATCGCTTTCAACCGGAATTATTGAAGCTGCCTATGCACCACCTCTTGGAATTTTAGGTTTACAATGGCAAAACAAGATTAAGTATATAATTGACTTTCCAACAGCATATTCGATTGGGGCCCTTTTAATTGACGGAAAAAAGTGGAAAAAATTAAGTGATGCTCACAAAAAAATTGTTGAAACTGTTTCTACTAAATACATCCAAAAAGCGAATGAATTTGCAATTGCCGATAATAAAAAATCATTAGAGACGATGAAAAGCATGGGTATTGAATTTGTTAGCTTCGCTGACTCTGATTTGAAGCAAGCTGAACAGATTAGAACAAATGTGATCAAAAAATTAGAAGGTAATGTTCTGTCTCAAAATGTCATAAAAAAGATGGAGAATTTTAAGTGATAAAAAGAGTTGATCTCTTTCTTGAAAAAATAGCTTATTATGGATTGATTGTTTCAATTAGTAGTATGCTCTTTCTTACTCTTTTAAATATTACATTGAGATGGTTTGAGGTTTCAATTATGTGGATCGATCCACTGGTGAGACATCTCGTCT
This sequence comes from uncultured Bacteriovoracaceae bacterium, assembly GCA_964342535.1. Classification (GTDB taxonomy): domain Bacteria; phylum Bdellovibrionota; class Bacteriovoracia; order Bacteriovoracales; family Bacteriovoracaceae. Next base: position 2,673 of record CAYFHZ010000456.1, read on the forward strand.
TCTTGGCAGCATTTTTAGGTGGTTGTATTGCAGCAGGGGATGATCAACATATTAAAATAGATCTTCTTTCTCGAATTTTACAAAATAAAAAATCAAAAAAAATATTAGATATAATCTTAAGTTTTTGTAGTTTTCTTGCGGCAGGATTTCTTTTTTATGCAGGAGTAGGTCTTGTTCAAGTAGAAGTTGAATTTGGTAAACCAGATTTTTTAGGTATACACTCAAGCGTTTTAGTTGGTGTTATACCTTTTGGTGCATGCTTAATGGGATTAAGATTTTTTTTAAGAATTTTATACATAGTTTGATGTGGATGTCGTTTTGAGAGTTTGTGGATGGCATTTAAGAGTTTGATTGGGTGTAAGAATTTGATGTGGATGATGAT
>CAYFHZ010000457.1:0-3051 GCA_964342535.1 uncultured Bacteriovoracaceae bacterium
AGTTTTCTTAGTTAAACGGCCAGCTCTTTTCACTTTACCTGGTAAAATTGCAGTTCTAACGTCAACGACTTTTACATCAAACATTTTTTCAACTGCATCCTTGACTTGATACTTATTAGCCTTAAGTTGAACTTTAAATACATATCTATTTGTACTTTCAGTAACAATAGAAGACTTTTCAGTTAGTAACGGTTTGATTAATACTTGTTCTATATGCATAATTACACCAACCTACTTAGTAATTTTTCTAACGCTGCTTTTTCGATTACTAAGTTTTCGAATTTAACAGCTTCGTAAACACTAAATCCTTCAACGGCCATTGCTTTTGCATTTCTTATGTTTCTTACTGCTAGTAGAGCTTTTGAATCTTTACTATCTGTAACAACAAGACCTGGTAAAAGGTTTTTTTCACTTAGTGCTGTAAACATTTCTTTCGTCTTACCTGTTGATTCAATTGATTCAACAACAGTCAACTTACCTGCCTGATACTTATCAGCCAAAACAGACTGAACAGCTTTTAACATCATTTTTTTGTTAACTTTCTGCTCATAACTTCTTGGAGTCGGTCCAAAAACGGTACCACCGCCAACCATTAAAGGAGATCTACTAGAACCTTGTCTTGCTCTACCAGTACCTTTTTGCTTGAATGGTTTAGAACCACCACCAGAAACGTTTGCTCTGTTTTTTGTAGATGCAGTACCTTGTCTTCTTCCAGCAAGAGTTGCTTTAACAACTTGATGAACAGAAGGAACGCTAACTACTTCAGCGTCTAAACTTACATCTGTATTCAGGCTTGTGGCTTTTTCAAATTTTGAATTTAATACTGTAATTTCAGCCATTTTCTACCTCTATTTATTTCTTAAGCGCTTTTGCGATTTTAACAAAACCATTCTTAGCGCCAGGGATTGATCCCCTTATTAACATATAACCTTGCTCTTCGTTTAACTCGACAACTTCAAGATTCTGAATTGTCTTAGTATCAACACCCATATGACCTGGCATTTTCTTCTCAGCGAATACTCTACCTGGCTTATCACATTGACCAACTGAACCTGTTGATCTGTGGAATGTATGACCGTGTGATTCTGGACCACCTGCGAAGTTCCATCTTTTAATAACACCTTGAAAACCTTTACCTTTAGATGTACCAGTTACATCAACCATTGTTTTTGCAACAAAGTTCTCAAGGCTAAGTTCTTTTCCAAGATTTTCTGTACTTACTTCTTCAGTAGATTTTATTTCAGCAAAACGACAATAAGCTTTATCTATACCAGCTTTTTTAAGTTGACCTTTCATTGGAGAAGAAACTAGTTTTTCTCTTTTTTCATAATAAGCAACTTGGTAAGCTTCGTAACCATCAGTTTCTTTTGTCTTAACTTGTGAAATAACATTTGGGATAAGTTTTACGACTGTTACTGGAACATGCTTTCCAGCTTCATCAAAGATTCTTGTCATCCCTGCTTTTTGACCGTAAATCGCAGGAAGACTTACTTTATTTTCTGACATTTTTCCTCCACAGCATCACCCCATTCTGGGGATGCATTCGCGGTTAATAATTTTGAAACAATTTTTTAGTTTGCTTCTTTTACTAGAATTTAATTGCTACGTCAACACCAGCTGAAAGATCAAGCTTCATTAAGCTATCAACAGTTTGCTTAGTTGGTTCGATAATATCGATAAGTCTCTTGTGAGTTCTCATTTCAAATTGCTCACGTGACTTTTTGTTAACGTGTGGTGATCTAAGAACTGTATATCTATTTACCTCTGTTGGTAAGGGGATTGGTCCAGCAACTCTTGCACCGGTATTTTTTGCAGTTTGTACAATTTCTTGAACAGACGCATCAAGTACGTTGTAATCATAAGCTCTAAGCTTAATTCTTAATTTATTAGCTTCCATTTTTTCTCCACAAAATTTAAAAATGATGTATTAATTATTTGATGACTGGATATTTGTCAAGTAAATTCCCTCAAATAAATTTATAAAACTTAAATCGTAACAGACTATATAAAAATTCCTCTTTTTTCTAGTACTTTTTTGGCTAAATTATGCTCCATTTTTTCGTACTGCTTAAATGTCATAGAGAAACTTGCTCGCCCCTGGGTTCTTGATCGTAAATCAGTACTGTACCCAAACATTTCCGCAAGAGGTACTTCTGCGTTTATAATCTCTTTATTTCCTTTTGGATTCATTGATAAAATTCGCCCCCTTCTTGTATTCAGGTCTGATATAACATCTCCAGTACTTTCTTGAGGTGCTAGTACCTCAAGGGCCATATTTGGTTCCATTAGTGCAAGACCCGCACCTTGGCATGCATTTTTAAATGCCATAGACGCAGCGATAGTATAGGCCAGTGGATTTGATTCCACTTCATTATATTTTAAATCCGTTAGAGTTACCTTAATACCGATAAACGGGTATCCTGCCATTGCTCCAGCAGGTACTGAGTCAAGAACACCTCTTTCAACTGCATCAAAAATTTCTTTAGGAATTTCTCTGCTTTTAAATTCTGATTCAAAAAGAACCTCTTGCTCTTCAATTGGCTCAACTTTAAGGGTTAACTCTCCATATTGAACCTTCCCACTAATCTCATTTCGATATTCTTTTGCAGCTGAACCAGCTCCAGTAATACTTTCTCTGTAAGCAACCTGGGGGGAACCAACGTTAACACCGACCTTAAACTCTCTTTCAAGTCTATCTACAATAATTTCAAGGTGTAATTCCCCCATTCCGTAGATTAATAATTGTCCAGTCTCTTTATTATGTTGGTATTTAAAAGATGGATCTTCCATTTTCAGCTGCTCAAGAACTTTAGTAAGCTTATCTTCATCCGCAGATGTTTTTGGCTCAATAGCAATTGAAATTACTGTCTCAGGAAATTCCATTAGATCATATATGATTGGCTTATTTGTTGCGCATAAAGTCTGTCCAGTTGTCGTAAATTTTAGCCCCGTTAAAGCAACAATATCGCCTGCTTTTGCAGAAGAGAGCTCTTCTCTTTTATTTGCATGCATTTGAAGGATTTTACTAATTCTTTCTTTTTTATCTGAAAG
>CAYFHZ010000458.1:0-3046 GCA_964342535.1 uncultured Bacteriovoracaceae bacterium
TTTATAACTCTTTCTCTAAGATCATTTTCACAAAGATTATTATGTAGTGGAAGTTGTGGATACTTTAAAACCAAAAGAAGCCTATCCTTTTTTGCTCTTGTTCTTTTTAGCTGATCATTTAAAAGCTTCACTCCTGTATCAAGAGATGTAATTCGATCAAACTCTGATCTAATTTTACCCCTCAAAGCAGCACTTGGATTAGCTTTAAAGGACTTCATTAGACCATAGAACGCTCGCCACTGCTTAACTAAATTATCTAATGTCTCAGATTCTATTCTTTTAAATACTTCCGTAAGCTTGTAGTTTCTTATTTCATGAACCCAGCAAAGCTGGTGGTTTCTCATAAGGTCTTTAAAGTTTGATCCATCATCTGAGACTAAAAACCTGATCTTAGCTCCATTACATCCATTATTCAGTGCACTTATCGCACAAGCTGTTCTCACTATATCTCGCTGCTTTTGAGTTACATCACTAAAAACATCATTTTTAAAAAGTTCTTCAAACTCGGATCTTGTAAAGAGTAATTTTTCTTTAAGCATATTAAAAAACACTGTTACTTTTGGACGTTTTAATTTCTTAGCAATAAATGAGATTGAATCAGGATTTACTAAAAACTTCTGCTCTCCTGTTAAAAGAGCTCCTGCTGCCGCCCAACGATTCTTCTCAAAGCCCGTTTGATAATACGAAAAGAACTTATGAGAGACTCCAAAGGTATAAGCATTCTCACCATTAATTCTCGCACTCGTATCATCAACATGAATGATTGAATCCTTTTTTGAACCTGCATCTCTAGCTGATTGTAAATCAACCTTAAACTCATCAGAAAGAGTATTTAAAATCGAGCACACCGAACCAGCACTAATATCAATCCCAAGATCTGCAAGCATTTCTATAATTTTTTTATGAGGAACTCTGCACTTATAATACTGATACAGAATAAAGCTTCTTAACTGTGGACCAAATTCAAAGCCTTTAAAGGCTTCTGGGATCTGTCCTTCAATCACACATCTAAGTTTTTTAGAATAGTACCTCTTAATAATAAATTTAATATTTTTGCGCTTGAAGATTATTTCTTGTACGGTAACTTCTCTTGATCCACAAAACTTAGCATCAGTTGGTAATTCTTCTTTCTCAGGCTCGACTTCAATAACTTCATCGACCTCAAGTTCTTTCTTTTTTGATCTTTTTTTGTGTGGTTTTTTAGGCGTAGGATTTAAATCCTTAGTATTTTTTGGTTTTATGACTGGTTTTTGTTTTTCGCCTTTGAGGCGGCGGATTTCGTCTTGAAGGTCAGAAACCTTATTTTCTAACTCTGCATTTTTTACTTTCTCGTCAATAGCAAGCTGAGCGGTCTCTTTTAATGTTTCTTTGAGTTTGCCCTTTTTCCAGCCCTTTATAAATCCTGATGTGAGTTTTTTGAGATCATCTAATGCCATGATTTATTTTTACAAATTAATTACGGATGGCCAAATAAAATAAATGACATAGGGCCGTATGAAGTTATAAAAAATGAGATTTAACAGTTTATTGAGCAGTTACGTTATTTGAGTTTAATAATTTTTAAGTTATTGTTTTTCTTAAATTTGTCGGATGGAAGAACCATAATAAGTCCCATAAAAACAGAGCCCATTTTAGGTAAGATATCGAAGTCCAGATCTTTAGGAGGAGATTGCCTGGAAATATATCGTTGTTCAATCCAGTACCTTGTATACTCATCAATTGTAAATCCTAAAATATCTTTAGTGAATTGTTCAAAATGTACACTTTTGTTAGAAAAAATGAGAGGAACAACTTTCGTTCCATTTTTCCAAAAAAGTTGTTGTTTAAGCAACATTCTTTTTAGTTCAGCTTGTGAAATAGAATTCATACTATTTGATTTGTGAACAATGATGGCCCAATCCATAGCATGAATATTAACACTTAAAATAAATATAAATATAAAGAGATACTTCATCAAAAACTCAGCACTGTTCCAATTTCAAGGGCTTCATAATCTGCATTTTTTCCATCAAATGAGTTTGAAGCACCAACATAATCAAACCATGTAAAACCAATCGATATTCGCCAACCGGGCTCAGGAAGAAAATTATAACCAATAGTATTTTCATACAAATTAACCTGATAATAATCTTCAGTACCATCACCATCTAAATCTGCTTTATGAATACCTAATTGATCATGTATAAAATCATGTCGAATGTATAATATATGTTTATTATAAATCAAATGGTACCATGGTTCGATATAGTAAGAATAAGAATGATAATCAGAATTTTTATGGCCATAAATATCATTCGTTTTATAAAACATAATAGAATCAAAATATTCCGCTCGCATCTCAAAGTTTTTAAATTTAATGCGTAGATCAACACCTGTAGTAGAATAGCGTTGGCCATTACTAAACTTAGAGCCTTGTTGAAGATTTAAACCTGTCTGAATATATCCCTCTGAAAAATCGAGACGATGTTGTACTTTTATCCCATCCATCATCTCATTATGATCAACATTATTAGTGCCTCCGTAGAGATAATAATTAAATGTATGCTGGTTATAAAAAAATTGGCCATAAACGGTTAATCCATTTACATGGTCATCGAAGAAAACGAAATCATGACTTGACTCTCTCAGGGCAAGAGGCTTTTCATTTTGCCACCTTAAATAATCAAAATGCTCCATATTACTTATTCCAAAAGGGGTAATAAGAGAGCCCAACTGAATTCCAAATCCATTTGAATATCTATAATCAATCCACATATCTTCTGGTTCTACTTGGATTTCCACATCAGTAAAGTCACGGGTAGGTAGATTTTTATTTATCACTTTCTTTTCTTGTTCAAATTCAATATGAGTAAAAAAACTAAGACTATCATTCACATTACCAGTTAATATAACACCTAGTTCGACCTCATCGACAAGTCCTTGTCTCGTTCCACCATGGGGTACAATTTCTGTAGCAGTCACATTAAAATATCCTCCGATATTTATACTTTTTGCGTACAAGGGAGATACCGTAGGCCGAGATAAGAGTTCTAAGTATTGGGATTCT
>CAYFHZ010000459.1:0-3038 GCA_964342535.1 uncultured Bacteriovoracaceae bacterium
TTGTACCTCCGAGCTGATTTCATTCAACCTTACAACATCGGTGGTATTTGAATATAGCATTACTCTCTCATATTCACTAGTTGACGACAGCCATCTTTCACTGAAATTTGAATACTTGAAATTACGATTAATATATCTCTCTATAGATGGAGTATTAACTCCGTCTAATAAATAATTTTCTATTTCATAAAAGCTCTCATGAAAAACGAATTCGGGAATTTTATTATGTATTTTTGCAATATATTGACTCTGTTCATCTTGCCCAACGTGTCCTTGAAAAACTAATGAAACTTCAGATTTCCATCCTCTACTGTTGAGTAGTTTTTGTGTTGCCTGTGGAACAGGGTGACTAGTTGGAAAAATGGCCTCTGGTGAATCTTTAATAGTCAATTCACTATTTGTATTAAAAATAAAATATACAAAAGGTAGGAGACAAATCATGGCAACACTTTTTGGGAAGTGGAATGTATTTATTTTATTAATAAGACTCAAAAGAGAAGGATTTAAAAATCCTAAATTCAAAATACCTTTTCTACTCTTTAAAATCATCAAAACTTTGGGAAGAACTAGAAATAAAATTAGCCACTCTATAATCGCTCCCAAAGCACAAATAACACCAAATCGTCTAATAATTTCTAAATCTGATAAGCATAAACTTAAAAAGCCAAAACATGTTGTTAAGCTCGTATAAAAACTTGGAATAAGTATTTTTTGAAAGGATAAATGAATGGATTTTGATTTTTGAAATAGTACAAGAAAAAAAATATAATCTTCTAGTGTTGAAATCAAAATCATAATTGGTATAGCAGAAGATAGAGAATCTACTGGAAAATTAAAAAATGCCATAAGTCCATAAAGTATTGTAATTGAAAGTGTATAAGTACTAAGTAAAACAACACCTGACTTCCAAGTATTAAAAACTATTTTAAAACAAATCAGTAAAATAAGTCCTGTTAAAAGGTTCAAGACATTCATCTGCTCATATGCTTTTTGTAAATAATATTGATATGTTCCGATCCCAACCCAATTAATTTCTAAACTTGAATCTTTACTTAAAACATATTCATTAAAAGAATTTTTTAAAATCTCAAAAGCATCTGTGTCAAAATGCCCAAATCGACTTACCTTATCTTCACTTAGATTGCGTAAATAAAAGCTCGCAAAAATATCGCTCTTTTCAATATTCGTAAGAATATGTCCAGACGGGCCCTTTGCAATTTTACTCAATTGGTTCGCAATTTGTTCATTAGAGTACTCTTTAGCACAATCTGGAATGAGAATGGGTTGTAGTTTAAAACCATTTTTCTTTTTAGATATTTCTTTTTGCCCATAACTTGAGTAAATTTTATATATTTTAAATTGATTTAAATGTACCTTATTTAGCCAATCAATGATTAAACAATGTTGTTTTTGTTTTAATTGACCATCAGTTGAATTTATAAAAATGGAAACTTGATTTTCTTCTGGAAAGTCTTCGTTTAAAAGGTGAAACTGTTCGTAAGTGTTAAAGTCTTTGTCTAGAAGATCACTCAACATAACTAAAAATCTTAAATGAGTTATTTGAAATAAACAAAAAATTAAAATTAATCCAATTACGTACCAAATATAACGAGCTTTATTAAAGGCGAATATATATAATTTTCTTATTAGAACGTGGAGTAAGTTTAAAGTGATCATTTATTCTTTTAAATTGGTTACAATACCTAACCTAGAAAGAAGTTTTAAAGTGTAATAACTTAAATCTAATTGCCACCAGGCATTTCCATGCTTACAAAGATGAGGTCGCTCATGATGATTAGCATGCCATCCATCTCCAAATGCAAGAATACCTAAAACAATATTATTTCTAGCTTGATGTTTTGAGTTCTGGATTCTACGTCCCCACATATGACCAATACTATCTACCCCATCACCTACATTATACACATAAAGATAGCATAGATATGTAATCAATATTCCCTTTAAACCTAAAAAGTAATAAACAAGAATCAAAAAACCTAATGTATGAAACAAAACTAAAATAAAATAATGAAGAGGCTTACTCATCCACGCCAGCATGGGATCATTTGCTATATCTTTTGCATAATGATTATATTCTTGATTGGTTAATGGTCTATAAATAGCATCAAAGAGTGTTCTAAGTGGCCCTCCAAGTGCATAGATGATACACAAAATTGGATTTTTTGTTTGTAGATACCAACCAGTATGTGCCCAGAGTAAACCACCATAATAAGGAGAATGCGGATCAAGCTCTGTATCATGGTATTTATGATGAGCACGATGATTTCCGGCCCATTGGATAGGTGTTCCTGCAGGAATACCTAAAAAAACGATAAGAAACTTAAACCAAGTTGTGGGTTTAAAAGATTTATGGGCTAAATAGCGATGATACCCAATACTTACCCCAAGCATTCCACTTAGAAGAATAGTAAAGATGAGTACAAAAATCATGGCCTTATGCCATTTTTAAAATTGGTTAGTAATGCATGGAGAACTTCTGTGGAAAGAGAGTGTAAAACGAGCCTTTGTCCGGCTTCTCCAGTGGATACTGGAACCATAGGATGCCGATTATTTACCAAAAATAAACGACTATGAAGACCCATCATTTTTGCATAGTACAAACCAATAGTCTCATCAAGTTGTAAACTCTGAGTTGATCTCCAAAACTGTCTATCAGTTAATAATAATTGAAATAACGGAAGTATAAACTCTATTGCTGTTTGAATATCAATAAAATTGAGAAAACCATTTGGAAGGTCCCCAACTTTTACTGGTGGATTATGAATACAATTAAAATTTGGATCTTCCACTGGTCTAATTTCAATTTCTTTTTCTTCTAACTCAATATTTAAGTCGATAATAAAATTATAGAGATTTATATCATGAATAAGTATCAAATTATCACTCAAATCATCAATTGATTTAGGGTATAAAGGATTTGTTTGAATACTCACATCTGCAATATTATCTTTTAAAAATTCGAGAACTTGTGTTCCTAAGTGAAAATGTCTAAGTAAAAGATAATTTCCTTCAGGTGT
>CAYFHZ010000460.1:0-3034 GCA_964342535.1 uncultured Bacteriovoracaceae bacterium
AATATTTCATTGTAAATATATCCTAAAATGTCACTAAATAATTAAGTACTCGTAAAAACGCGCAATGAGAATTGTTCCAAAAAAGTATAAAAGTAGTAAAAAAGCACCATATATTCTAAGCATAAATTCTCCTTAATTAGCTTATACTATTTCGAGAAATATCCTAGAGAGAGGGTATTTTATACAGGATTGATTAGGTTATAAGTTGTTGAAAATCCTCAAGAGAGAGTTTACCTGAGAAATAGGACTCATCGTTGCTGGACATAAGATCTTTAAACAGTTCTTTTTTAGCATTTTGTAAGACGAGAACTTTTTCTTCAACAGAGTCTTTTATAATTGGTCTATAAACAGTGAGTTTATTCTCTTGGCCAATTCTATATGCTCTATCAATAGCCTGATTTTCAACAGCAGGGTTCCACCAAGGGTCCATAAGGAAGATATAACTAGCAGCTGTAAGATTGAGACCAACTCCACCAGCCTTTAGTGAAATAAGAAAGACTTGCGCATCTCCATTTTGAAAACGATCGACTTCAGCTTGTCGTTTTTTCATATTCTGAGATCCATCAATTCGAGCAAAGTTCCAGCTTCTTTCTCTTACTTTATTTTGAATATGATCAAGATATGTTGTAAATTGAGAGAAAACGAGTACTTTATGACCTTCCTCTAGAAGTTGCTCAAGATTTTCCATGAGAAAATCAATCTTAGTACTCATCAAACTTTGTGTATTTTGCCACAAACAAAGCTGTCGTAATTGTAGTAGAGATTTTAGTATTTCAGAGTATTTTCTACCTGTTTGAACTGTTTCCATTCTTTTTCGAATTTGTCCCAGCGTATTTAGGTAATGATTTTTTTCTTCCTCATTAAAATTGAGATAGACATGATTTTCAATTTTCTCAGGTAGTTCTGTTAAAACTTGGTCTTTTGTTCTTCTTAGAATAAAAGGCCTTACTGTTTGTCTTGCTATAAGACGACTCTTTTTAGAGGAAGCACTTTTAAAAAGACTTAAATCTCCCCATATTCCAGGAATACTTAAATCCATAATATTATAAAATTCAGATAAATCATTTTCAACAGGGGTACCAGTTAAACAAATTCTAAATTGAGCACTTAAATTCCTAGCAGCACTAGCACCTTGAGATCTAATATTTTTTAAGTGTTGTACTTCATCCATAATGAGGATATCAAAGTTTTTATCATTAAAAGTAGTATAAGATTCTTTTTTCATTACTCCGTATGATGTTAGAATAATTTTCTTATTCTCTTTAAGAGATCTACCTTCTCCATAATATATCTCTACATCAAGGTTAGAGAATTTATCGATTTCATTTTGCCAGTTAAGGAGAATAGAAACAGGGCAAACGATCAATACATTTTCAACTTGCTCAATAATACTTTCAAGAAAGAGTATCGTTTGGAGTGTTTTCCCAAGTCCCATATCGTCGGCCAGACAAGCTCCGAATCTATTTTCAAATAAGAATCTTAGCCACTGATACCCTTGTCTTTGATAATCTCTTGGTACGGCATTAAAGTCTGGTGGTAATTCGTAGGTCGGCATTTCTTTCATTGTAAGCAGATTTTCGCAAATTTGTTCTTCTTCAGGAGTTAAGGCGCCATCAATTCCATGTTTTTTTAGTTCAAAAAGTTCAAATATTCTTGATCTTTTGAAATTAAGTGAAAACTTCTTCAAGTTGTTATCAGAGATTTCTTGAGCATGAGATTCATGTTTAGTGTACTTTTTCATGAACTTGAGAAGTTCTTTTTCTTTGGTATCAAGAAGAACTAAACCTTGTCCTGAAACAATATATTCTTCACCTAGGTCTGCACCTTGAATAACTTTTAAGTCATTTTCATCAATAACAAGATTAACCTCAAACCAATCGAGATTTGATTTCTGTCGTTCAAATTTAATATTTGAACTCCATGTTTTTACTTCAATATTATTGTAGAAAATAGGTATTTGGAATTGCTGAACTCTTTTGTAAAACTGAGAAATACCATTAAAGAGAAAGCTTTTAGGTAATTGGAAGAAAATTCTACGATTCTCTTTCTGGAAAAAAGAAAATCGTGCAGCTGTTTCCCCAAAACATTCGAAAATACTTAAGAAGAAAAGCTTTAAGCGATCAGTTCCAATGGAGTATAGGCTTTGGTTGAGTTCGTCAAAAAACATCAAATCTTGCTGTGATTGTACGACATCAATCCACTCAATAATTTCTTCTCTCCGACTAGCAGAATAGATAAATTTCTTATACTCCTGATGGTCATGATGAAGGGATTCAATAAAGACCTTAATGAACTCATAACTATCATTTTTTGTTCTAAAGGTATTTAGAAAACCATTCTCAGAGGTGATAAGTTTAAAGATAGAAGGAGGTGTAATTTTTCTTTCTTTAGTATCAAATATCTCGAGATCAAAATCAAGAAAGCCCTTTCTTTTACTTTGTTGTATTGAGAAGCGAAATAGTGCTTCTCCGCCATCCAGAGATTTAAAATCTTTATCATTTACATGCAGATTAATTAAATGTTGTTCTTGTAAAGGATATAGTAGTTTAAGTAGATAATTAATATCATTTGCAATTCCAATATGTTGAATTCTTTTTATACTTCCAGCTATATAGGAAGGAAGGTTATAGACTTCACCTGTTTCCCAATTGAAAATATAAAGACCTTCAAAAAGAGAAATCTTTTTGTGAGTTTTATGTCCATCGTAGTAAGAAAAAAGAGGGTAGTACTTATTTTGTAAGTGAGGGAAGTTGATAAACTCCTCTCGCTCATTGGTATCAACAAGGTTGACAGTTAATTTATGGTCAAAGTTTTTAGGCAAACCAAAATGAACTTTTTTTCGATTTGTAAGAAGGTATTGTAAGCTTGAATAGCTAGAGTTCATCTGAGCACCCAAAAGTTTATTTGGGCCCTGCTCTATTCGTCCATAATGATCAACGTGAACTGAGTGCCCATGAAAACTGATATGGGCCTTAAGGTCATCATTTTCATGATTCTGGCTTTCATTCATTTTTGCTAATTTATAGTGCAAAAA
>CAYFHZ010000461.1:0-3031 GCA_964342535.1 uncultured Bacteriovoracaceae bacterium
CCTATAATTATCAAAGATTAACAAATGATATTTTTATTATTTTAGTTCATAAATAAGGAGTTCTTATGAACGTTCATGAATATCAAGCTAAAGACTTGATGAGAGAATTAAACATTAGTGTGTTAAATGGTGGTACTGCAACAACTCCTGAAGAGGCCGTAAAAGTTGCAGAAAAACTTGGTGGAAGTGTTTGGGTTGTTAAAGCTCAAATCCATGCAGGTGGACGTGGTAAAGGTGGTGGAGTAAAAGTTGCTAAATCACTCGATGAAGTTAAGAAATATGCTGAGGAAATTATTGGTATGAATCTTGTTACTCATCAAACAGGTCCTGAAGGAAAGAAAGTAAATCTCGTTCTTATTGAAGAAGGATGTGATATTGATCATGAGTATTATGTTGGTATCGTTTTAGATAGAGATACTTCTAGAATTACGATGATGGCATCTGAAGAAGGTGGAGTTGAGATTGAAAAAGTTGCAGAAGAAACTCCTGATAAGATCATCAAAGTTGCGATCGATCCAGCTGTAGGTTATACGGCAAGTGTAGGTAGAAAACTTGGTTTTGGAATTGGTCTTAAAGGTGAGCCACTCAAAAAAGCTATGAAGTTTTTTGAAGGTCTTTATACTTTATATACTCAAAAAGATTGTTCAATTGCAGAGATTAATCCACTTGTAACAACAAAAGGTGGAGATGTAATTGCACTCGATGCAAAACTTAATTTCGATGCTAATGCATTATATAGACATGCTGAAATTGAAGCATTAAGAGATGTTACTGAAGAGTCTGAACAAGAACTTGAAGCTGGTAAGTACGGACTTTCTTATATCTCTCTCGATGGGAATATTGGATGTCTTGTAAATGGTGCAGGTCTTGCGATGGGTACATTAGATATTATTAAAATCTACGGTGGTGAACCAGCAAACTTTTTAGATGTTGGTGGTGGAGCGACTAAAGAGACTGTGCAAAAAGCATTTGAAATCATTCTTGAAGATGAAAATGTTAAGGCAATTCTTGTTAATATCTTTGGTGGTATTATGAAGTGTGACATTATCGCTGAAGGTGTTGTTGCAGCTGCTAAAGAACTTGAGCTTAAGGTACCTCTAGTCGTTAGACTTGAAGGAACAAATGTAAATCTTGGAAAGAAAATTTTATCTGAGTCTGGATTAGCAATTACACCAGCGGATGATCTAGCAGACGCAGCTAAAAAAGTTGTAGAAGCTGCAAAAGGTGAGGCATAAGATGACTATTTTAGTAAATAGAGACACGAAATTAATGACAGTTGGGGTTACAGGAAAACAAGGTACTTTTCACACTCTACAATGTCGTGATTATGGAACTAATGTTGTAGGTGGTGTAACACCAGGTAAAGGGGGAATCACTCATGAAGGTATTCCAGTATTTAATACTGTAAATGAATGTGTTGCTACAACAGGTGCAAATGCAGCAATGATTTTTGTTCCACCTCCATTCGCAGCCGATTCTATTTTAGAATGTATTGAGGCTGAAGTACCTCTTATTATTGCCATTACAGAAGGTATTCCTATTAACGATATGATTAAGGTTAAAGCTGCTCTTTTAAGATCAAGTTCAAGGCTTATTGGACCTAACTGTCCAGGAATCATTACTCCTGGTGAGTGTAAAATTGGAATTATGCCAGGACATATTCATATGCCAGGTAGAGTAGGAGTTATTTCAAGATCTGGTACCCTTACTTATGAAGCAGTTTACCAGTTAACTCAAAGAGAAATTGGTCAATCAACTTGTGTTGGTATTGGTGGGGATCCAGTAAATGGAACTAACTTTATCGACTGCCTAGAACTATTTGAAAAAGATCCTGATACAGACGCAGTTATTATGATTGGTGAAATCGGTGGTAATGCTGAAACTGATGCGGCTCGTTGGATCAAAGAAAATATGAGTAAGCCAGTCGTTTCATTTATTGCTGGGGCATCAGCTCCTGCTGGAAAGAGAATGGGACACGCAGGTGCTATTATTTCAGGTGGTGATGATACTGCAGAAGCAAAATACAAGGTATTAGAAGAATGTGGTGTAACTATTGCTAGATCTCCAGCTGAGCTTGGAGAAAAGGTTGCCGAAGTCTTAAAATAAGTGTAAAACTTCGCCATTACTGAATTTTAAATTTGTTTTAAGGAGAGCTATAATGGCCATTGAAAAAACTTTTTCTATTATTAAACCAAACTCAACTGCTGATAATAACATCGGTAATATTATCGCTATTTTTGAAAAAAATGGTTTAAGATTAGCTGCTGCTAAATTTACTCAACTTTCAAAAGAGAAAGCTGAAGGTTTTTATATTGAGCACAAAGAAAGACCATTTTTTGGTGAGTTAGTTGATTTCATGACTTCTGGACCTGTCATGCTTATGGCACTTGAAGGTGAAAATGCTGTTACAAAAAACAGAGAGCTTATGGGAGCTACAAATCCAGCTGAAGCTGCAGAAGGTACAATTAGAAAACTTTATGCAAAATCAATTGGTGAAAATGCTGTTCATGGTTCTGACTCAGCTGCTTCGGCAGAAAGAGAATTAGCTTATTTCTTTGATAAGAACGAGCTTGTTGATAGATTCTAATTTTGAATATATACGACATAAAATAAGGGAGCTTTGAGCTCCCTTTTTTTATGGGAAATTTAATATGTAAAAATATATGGCCGATCTAATGTCACAAATTTCTTTGTGGGGAAAATATCAGGAAAAATATCTTCATACTTTAAAGCAAAGGATTTTAAATATTGTGTGTTTTCAGGCTTAAATAATTTGTCTGCGATAGCTTTTTGAAATGCTTTTTCAAGAGCTAAAGTTTTTTGCTTATTACTATTTTCTTTATTTGTTATAAGCCCACCAAGACTCTCTTTTAAACCTCTTGGTTTTTCTAAAAATTTTAAATTATTTTTTTTATAAAAATAAATACACATAGGATAGAGACAATTGATAAAATCAACTCTTTTATTTTCGAGCATAAGAATAAGACTTTTAGGACTTGAAAGTTCAATTCGTTTGAATTTATCAGAATTG
>CAYFHZ010000462.1:0-3029 GCA_964342535.1 uncultured Bacteriovoracaceae bacterium
AGCAAAGTTAACACCATCTTAGTAAGGCAGTTATAATGACTTTAAAATAAGAAGATCATTTGAACTAAGTTTACGTGAAAATCCCGGTCGTTTAAGATTTTATATCGACTGGGATTTATAAACTATCAAATTTTCTTTGCTTTAATGGCAATATTTCTTGGTGATAAATCTTTATTAAAACATTCTAAAATATCTACATCAATATTATGCTCCTTCAGATAGAGTGCTCTGTCTAAGATAATATAAAGCTCTATAACACGACTGAGTAGAGATCTGATGATGCCAAAAAGTTGAATCTCCCATACTTTTTCTTGATAGCCTTCATAGAATAACTTTAATTCCGTATGAGAAATATCACTGGCCTTAGGATAGTATTTGTAGACATAATCAGCAAAGCCACCCTGGTAGTCATTTGTGTGAGTCTTACCAATAGAAGTGAATTCATCTTGAAATTTTTCTAGCATGAGATAGTGGAGAGTATAACGATAATCTTTCACTGCTTTTCTTTTTAAGAAATCCTTTGACGTTAATGTTTTAAACGATTTTGCAGCAAGAGTGAGTGAGTATTTATTTAAAGAAAAACTTGCAGACGTTGAGAGGTTAAATTGGTTAGCACTTAATTTATGATAGCAACAGCCAAAATTAAGAAAAGATTCCAACTCTGCTTTGTTAAGATATATATTAATAAGGTGAGAGGAGAGATCACCACAAGTATGCAAACCAAGTAAGTAAGATTTTTCTGGTATATCAAGTTTTGTGTCATCTTCTACAAAAACTGTCTTGAACTCCATTTTATCCAGTACCTCTGGTGCATACTTGCTAAGCTTCTCTTTACCAATATCCTGATAGCTTTTTTCAACATCTAAACATAGAGACCTTGAAAGAGTATTACTTATAAGATAACTAGATAAATGGCCAGCTCCGCTTCCTATGTCTACAAAGAAATGGTCCCCATGAATGAGTTCTTTTATTTGTTTTAGTTCATGTTGTTTTTTTAAAGATAGCTTTCGATTTATGTTTTTTGGAATCTCGAGCTTAGATTCTTTTAATTTGGGTAGTGAAATAAGATCTGTGATTGTTTGAATATACTCAACAAAACCTGGAGTAACTATATTTTCAAAATTATAATTTGCTTCAAGTGCAATAAGGTCTTTAGTAGAGAATGTCTTTAATTCCTTCATCCACTCGCTGTAGGGGCTTAAGTCTTCTTGATTCATTTCAAGCACTTCATGATTAACTAGCTTTTCATGTTTCTTCAAAAAAAATTGAATCTGTGTAAATCTCTTTTCAATCTCCATAGGCACAGTATATACTGCTTTTATGAATATAGCTATTTGGGGTTTAGGAGTTTCTGGTTTATCATCACTTCGTTTTTTAGCACAAAAAACGCAGCATAAACTTTATATCATCAATCAAGGTGATGTTTCTTCTTGGATAACAGATGAGATATTAACTTATGTCTCACAAGAGGCTTGTTTATCGCAGGATAACGCTCTCGAACTTACTGGGATGCTTGATCTTATCGTTCTTTCTCCTGGTATTGATCCAAGACAGGAGATTTTTCAAAACTTTTTAGAGGTGGAAACTATTTGTGAGGTAGAGCTCGCTTTTCGTTATTTAAAAAAGGATGCAAAGTATATAGCCCTTACAGGGACTAATGGGAAAACCACTACCGTAACTCTGATAACCAAGGCATTAGAGGCAGCAGGAAAAAATGTTTTTTTGGGAGGTAATATTGGAACACCTTTATGTGAGGCTTTACTTCTAGATGAAGAATTCGATTTTTATGTGTTAGAACTTTCTAGTTTTCAAATTTCTCTTTTAAAGGATTTTCATCCTCAAATTGCAATTGTTCTTAATATTACAAAAAGTCATATGGAAAGATATGATTCCATTCAAGAATATATTGATGCGAAATTGGCCTTGGGCAATAATTTAACTACTAATGATTTATGGATTGCTCCTTCAGAATATATAAATACGAGTTCAAGTGCCACAAAGAAAGAAATTCAAATGATTTCAGGTTATAGCTTTGAGCATTCGATATTGGTAGGTAATCATTATAAATTGAATTTCTTTGTCGTAGAACAAGTACTTAATTTTTTTGATTTAGATTCCCAAAAAATTATTCAAAATCTTATTAACACTTTTTCAGGAGTGAAGTATCGACTTGAGTATCTAGGAGAATTTAAAGGAGCTAAGATTTATAATGATGCTAAGAGTACGAATACTTCTTCAACCTACAGTGCTATTAGTGCTTTTAAAGATAAGAAAGTGGCCTGTTTGCTAGGAGGAAAACTTCGTGATTTATCCCAAAACTTAAAAGAGTTAGAGTGTGATGATGTGGACTTCTATGGGTTTGGTGAAGCAAAAGATTTTATATCCACGCAATTAAAATGTATTATTGCGGATACTTTAAGTTCGTTAATTTTAGAGCTTGATTTTGAAAAATATGATGTTGTTGTTTTTAGTCCTGCTTTTCCTTCATTTGATCAATATAAGAATTATGTTGAACGAGGAAAAGACTTTGAAAATTTAATACAAAAACTTATTTAATACGCGTCTGTGCAACATTCGGCTCTTTTGCTTGAGCAGAGTTGAAGTTTTCAATTGAAATTTTTGCAACAAAGAGAAATAAAATCAAAACAACTATGGAACCAAATTTTATACTCATACTGAGACCCCTTACGAAACATAAAGTTTCATTAGATATATTATAACAATAATTATTATCGAATCTTTTGGTCTAAACTTTAGCTATTTAATCGATTTCCCTTAAATTTAAAGTACTTAATAGGTTTTTTAGGTTCTTAACTTCAGTTAATTTAAGGTAGGGTGTGAAGCCAAATCTAAGTCTTTTGCCACGAAAATCAGTCATTACCTTATTTCTAAGTAACCAATTATATAGTGATTGAGCTTGAGATTCTGTACTAAGTTGTACTGTTACAAAGTGCCCCATTTTAGTAAGATCAGTGGTTATAAAGTGTTCTGATAGAGGGTTATTCTGAATAAATTCTTTTTGTAAACTT
>CAYFHZ010000463.1:0-2995 GCA_964342535.1 uncultured Bacteriovoracaceae bacterium
ATAAAAAAGAAAGGTTCGAATAAGAATTAATGGAAAATTATGTCCAAAGTTGAGAGATGCCCTAGCTCAAGCTAGGGCATCTAAAGACATTATAAAAGACTTTTATGAATACCATGTCCAAAATACTTTATTCCTACTAATCCTTTTCTTTTATTTTCAAGCTCGTATTCAAGAGAGCGAACAAAAAAACAATGAGGAGGGATAAATGTATTTTTGCTATTAGAGTATTTAGAAACTTCCTCATTTAGGGATCTTAATACTGGTTTTAGTTTGCTTAGATAATCTTTATACGAATCATGTTCCTTCAAAATAATCTCCTCAACTTTAGTAATCAAAAGACTTACAGACGAATTTTCTGAAAATGCTTCGACAGGTAAATATTGATTTAAAAAACGTTGTGTATACTTAAAAAGCTCTAACTGATAACGACCAGATTTTTCACCAAGATTTTCTCTGTCAACCGTATACTTAATATATGATGTTAGCATATCAGAAACAAGCATAGGTCTGACGGCTAAATTCGAGCCAAAATAAGTAGACTCATTATTACCTTCTAAAGGGCATAAATCACTACTAGGTAAGGGCAAATCTATATGACTTATCAAAGGATTAGAATTAAAGCATAAGAATTCTTTTGAATGTAATTGATCCCTTAATAAATTAAAAGACTCTGAGTCAAGATGTCTTTCATTTAATGGATATATTAATCCTAGCGTTAATCCAAGAAAAACCAACTCAGCACAATAGAGCTTATTTCGCTCTTCTTTAAACCAAGACCTTGCTTCACTATTACCAGCAAGTGCCTTCATTGCCATATCTGCAAACCTAATTGAAGAGTCTCTATCTTTTGCAGAAAGAGGATCTCCTCCATCATAGTTTGAGGGAAAAGATGAGAATGTATTTATGATAGTTGTCCAAAGAATAATATTATTTTCATAATCTCTTATCGACTCTTTAGAAACTTCCTCAGGAAAATCAATACTAAAGAACATCATCGGATAATCCTTATCCCCAAACAAAGCCTGTTCATATGACTGAGGGTTATTAAGGCTCATTACCCCTTCCGATGACTTAACTATAAGCTGTGCATGTGTGCACTGAAGCTTGAGTGACTCTTTTTCGAGAGGATCTATTGCGTGATGTTTAATTGAGATTAAAATGCGTCTATCGCCCATCATTTCAATAAGTTTTTCTTGATTCATCCCATCATCATTATTATACGGGATAATCTTTAGTTGATCATCTGCCACACCCATGAGATGAGGGAAGCATTCAATTATTTTACCATCACTAAACGTTGTTTTTTGACTATAAAGATCTTTAAAGTCTGTAATATTCCTTCCAAGCATCATTGCATGCTTAGAAAAAATATCTCCACTAAATTCAGTATTTATATTAGTCGCAATATTGTTCTGTAAGTTTTTTGAAGAAGTATGTTTCATTGTAAACCTCCTTGGTTTTGAAACACTTTAAAAATGGGGAAAGACAAATGTCTTCCCCCTCTGAAATTAAGCATGAGACTCGTTCTCATTAATCTTAACTTTTCCAATCATCTCAAGTTTCTCAATTGCGATTGATAGCTGTGAAATATATTGAAGGATTGAATGATCCTCTACGGCTTCTTTTGCGTTCTCTTTTGCAAGAGCTTTAAAAGCATCACCTTCATTAGAGGTGTGTGCCTCAAACGCATCAGCTACATACTCAACAAGGTTTGAGATTATTGCATAACCTTCTGCTTGTTTCGTAATTTTAGGATCATCATCGATGAAATAGACTGTATCATTATGGTCAAACTTCATCTTCCAATACGTTGGTAACTTAGGAACGACGTCTTCATCATTAACAACCCTAAAGTATTCATCTTTAAAAAGTTCCTCAACCTTTTCGATAAATTCTTTATCTCCAGCTTTTGGTTGTCCGAATGTATATAAGGTTACATCTTTATATCCCTCTTCCAATTTTAACCGAGTCGCGCATAACAAAGCCAAAGCCCCACCTAGAGAATGTCCATTGATCACTATTTTAGAATCTTTAGTTGTAATCCCTTCAAGGTGAGCAACTAAGTAAGAATAAACTTCATCAAGGGCTAATTTAAAGCCTTCATGAACCTTTCCAACTTTGTAAGAAACTTTTTTAAAGCGAACATCTGTAACAATATCAGCTACGCAAGTTCCCTCTGTCCCCCTAAAGGAGATAACTGTTTTTCCGCCAGGACCTTTCCCTACGTATGCTTGAGTAGAAACTCCTGAAAAAAACATTGAATGCTCTACTCCCAACTCTGAGAATAATTGTCTAGCTACCGTATCGTCTTCATAGGCGATGCTAGAATAAGTTGCATTCAGATGAAGCAACTTAAGAATGTCAATCGACGCCGTTGTGGCCATAATAATTCCTTTCTGGTGAATACCAGAGATGCGAGGTCTAATTACCTCTAAGGAGTGGCAATGAAATTAGCCTTGACGAGGCCGGCCGATATATGGAAAATTGAACTCTAGATCGCCAAATCTAAAGAGCCCTTAACTAGCATTAGCGCTAAATCCGTTTATCGTCCGTGCCTTTTAAGGGCACTTCTTTGTCATTCCATGACTATGCTGAATGTTTAGTTGAAATTAAAAAGGTTACAGAATCGCTTAAAAGCCGCCTCTGAAAGGTTTACACGTTATATCCATCAATGGGAGTGTCATGTGTTTAAGGCAATCTTTTAAATGTAATCTATATATATTATTACTCATTCGAGTTTATTCCGTTTTAAATTTCATGGGTACTAAACACCCTTTATAACAATATTATACTCACACATAGCATCAAAGGCCAGTCTCAATAGGCCTCTTGAGCATTTGTTTAGTCAAACATTGTCTAACTTCTAGCTCTCCTTTATAAGCTATACAAAATTCAGCAAACTCAAGTTTTCTCTTCCTCGTTATAAATTCATTCACCGGTGGAAATTTTTCATCAACTAAAGGAATGAACTTCTCTATAAGAGTTAATCTTTCGT
>CAYFHZ010000464.1:0-2994 GCA_964342535.1 uncultured Bacteriovoracaceae bacterium
TTCTCATATGGCTCTTCTTATCCTCAGTAATGTAGAAGTATAAATAGTACAAATCATAGGGCCAATGCAAATGAATTTTCAAGATGTCAAAAAACAAGAAAGTAACTCGCTGGTACTAGAACAATTGAAAACTCTAAAGAGATAAATGCATGCGCTTTGATTAATAATGAATTCTCACTTGCATGTCTTAAAAAACTTGCTCCTATTGAAGCTTCAAATATAATCTCAGAATGTTCTAGAATAACAAATCAAGATCAACTCAATTGTATTGAAGCATATTCAAAACCGATTAAAGAGATTCGATATATTACAAAATGTGCCAATCAATTGTTTATAATTTATCTTTATAACTAAAATCAAAATCAGGGTGCTCGGCCATAAACTGTTTTAGACCTTCATTTCTAAGTTTGCAAGCAGGACACTTCTTACATCCTTCATTTGGGATTCCTTCATAGCAAGATAAAGTTAATTCAACTAGATCTCTTAATATTCCCATTTGATATGATAGATCCATTGTTTGTTTTTTAGTCATATAAACAAGTGGAGTTTTAATCGTAAATTCGGGATCTGCAAAATCAACTCTCAATGCAGCTTGAATAATATCCATATATTTCCTAGAGCAATCTCTATAGCCTGAATTTGCTTCTTCTACTTCAATAACTCCCATAAAGATATTATTTGCCCCTACAGAGTGAGCATGAATTGCAGCTATACGGGCCATAAGTCCATTTCTTCCAACGACCAATGTATTAGGAATACCTTTTTCTTTTTTTATCGGTGTAGAAGAATTTAAAAGAGCACTTTCTGTAATTTTTTGTAAGCAATCTAAATTTATAATCGTACGTTCAACTCCAAAGTGTTCACATATTTTTTGAGCATGATCAAGCTCAACTGAGTGTCTTTGCCCATAGGTAAAGGATAAGGCCAAAACATTTTCTGCTCCAAATTGTTCTATGGCCAAGGCGAGGCAAATACTAGAATCCATACCACCAGAATGAACAACTACTGATTGCTTTTTCATTTCAACTCTCTCCAACGCTTTAGTTTTGAACTTTTTTCCCAATTATATGCAGTACTAATTATAATATCCAAATCATTGTATTTAGGTTTCCAAGATAACTTTTCTTTAATTTTTTCTACTTTTGCAACTAATTCGGCCGGATCCCCTTCCCTTCTTTTAGCTAGCTCCACCGGGAAATCAACTTTTGTAACTTTCTTTACTGTATCGATAATTTCTTTAACAGAAAATCCATGCCCATATCCACAATTAAAGACTTCAGACTTTCCTCCAGTAAACAAATAATTTAAGGCCAATACGTGAGCATTTGCTAAGTCGCTCACATGAATATAATCACGGATACAAGTTCCATCAGGCGTCGTATAATCTGTACCAAAGATACTCATTTTTTCTCTTTTACCTGTTGCGACCTCGCAGGCTATATTAATGAGGTGAAAAGGTTCTGGAAAAGCTTGGCCAATTTCTAACTCTGGATCAGCACCACATACATTAAAATATCTTATTGCGGAGTAAGTAAAAGAATCTTTCGAACTTGAATAATCTTCCAACATCCACTCAGTCATGAGCTTAGATCTTCCATAGGGATTAATAGGGGTTTTGTCTGTATTCTCATCAGCAAAACCTGTAGCAAGTTCTCCATATGTTGCAGCTGTCGAAGAAAATATAAAATGATTTACATTATATTTATGACACATATTAACTAATTGCAGAGAATTCGCTGTGTTGTTCTGGTAATATTTTATTGGATCTATAACACTTTCAGGAACTTTGATAGAACCAGCGAAGTGCATAATCGCTTTAATTGAATATTCTTGGAAAACTTTTTCTAAAGTTTCTGAGTCTTCTAAATTACCAATTATGAGTTTTTGATCTAGGACTGCTTCTTTATTTCCTGTTGAGAGATTATCGTAAATAAGGGGTTTGTGACCATTTTTTACCAGGGCTTTTACCACATGAGAGCCAATATAGCCTGCTCCACCTGTTACTAAAATATATTCACTCATAAGATATCCTTTAAGAGTATCTTAAATGATGTTTTACAATAAAAAAAGGAGATCAAGCGATCTCCCTTCTTATGCATTAAATTTTATTAGTTTATTGAACTGCTTTAGCGGCATTTATACGCCCAGCACCTAATAAATCTGAAATTGTAGGATTTTTTGCTGAAATTGAATCAGCTGAATCATATAATCTCTGTCTCACTTCCTTGTCTGTGTAATTTGGATGAGCTGACCAAATAAGCGCCAAAACGGCAGCTGCACCAGGAGCCGCCATTGAAGTCCCCTGAAGCTTGCCATATCTATTTTGATCTCCCCACCATCCATTGTTTTGCACAGGTGCTAAAATATAATCACCAGGGGAACAGATATCAATTCCTGTTCCATAGTTGCTGAAACGGCTTTTAACATCTTGATTACCTTCATCATCTGATTTTACAGAGCAAACAAGTATAACTTCTTCCATTTTTTGTCTTGTTGGATTTTTTGCTCCTTCATTACCTGCGGAATTTACAATAAGAACACCATGAGCTCTTGCATATTTAACGGCTTCTAAATAAAGTTCATCATTTACAAGCCCATCAATATTGTAACTTGTTGAAATGATCTTAGCTCCGTGGTCAACAGCGTAATGATAAGTTTCTGCAACAATTGCCGAAGTCCAGCTTCCTTTACTTGAATACCATCTTAAAGGCATAACTTTTACACCTGGAGCAATACCTGCACCACCAACTTGATTATTTACTGCTGCTGCAATAATTCCTGCAACATGTGTCCCGTGTGTTGACTCATCTTTTGAGTCAACATTGTTATCACCTTCAGCAAAATCCCACCCATAAACATCATCGATATAACCATTTCCATCATCATCAATTCCATTATCAGCAATTTCGTTTGGGTTTTTCCACCATGAGTTTTTTAAATCTTCATGATCTAATTGAAATTCATTATCCGTAACAGCAACTATAATTTCTGCAT
>CAYFHZ010000465.1:0-2983 GCA_964342535.1 uncultured Bacteriovoracaceae bacterium
CTATAATAATTCAGATTTTGATTTTATCTACCATAGCGAGTCTAAGGATAGCTTAAAAATTGATACTCTTTTTAATTTTCTTCAAAAAGAAGTAAATAATTTACCTTTCAATGATTTTTGAGCAATTTCTTCATCCTGATTTCAAGAAACTAGTATATGGACTACATGCTCAGGGTTTTGAAGTTGCTATTGTTGGAGGGACTGTTAGGGACTTTTATTTAAAAAAATCAAACAAGCATGATTATGACTGTGAAATCAGAAACAAAGATTTAATTAAGGTCGAATGGAAAAACTTAGGCATTGAGCATGATGACCTAATAAAATTACCATATGAAATCATAAAGTATTCTGATCGTTATTTTACTTGTGAATTTTCTATGCCAAGGATTGAAGTCTTTGATCAAACGGTACAGCATAAAAACTTTGTAGCAAAATTTGACTCTAAAATGAGCTATCATTTTGCGGCTCAAAGAAGAGATTTTACAATTAATGCAATGATGTATGTTTACAATGGATCATGGAAACTTGAAGATCCCCTTGGAGGATATCAAGATCTTCTCAACAAGAAATTAGAACCATGTTCTGATAATTTTTCAAAAGACCCAGTACGTTTTTTGAGAGCTATAAGATTTTCTGTTAAAGATAATTTCACTATCCCTTCAGTTGTTAAAGATAATTTTCATCGTTTTGAAATTGATGATTTCCCTGAGCATTATTTGAAATATGAGGCAAGTAAGTCAGGGTATCCATTACTATTTATTGATAGTTTTTTTTCTAATTTGGGATTAAAAATTTGTGAGCCTCTATGGAGAGAACTTATAAATTCAAATTTTGTAGATTTGGAATTAAAAAAACTTACTCCGTTTATGGCTTTATTATCTTTATCAACTCAAAGACTCCTTAATCATTTTGTCATTGTTAATGATCAAGGGTTTCATTGGCCATTTTATCCTAAACAGTTATTTAATAAGAATTTTGAACAGTTTAAGAAAAATTTTAAAACCTATGTAAATCAATTCAAATGGCTCGAAAATCAGGACCATTCATTCATTGAGTTTTTGTTTGATCAGAAAATGATAGACCTAACTGCAGAACAAGTTCTTAAAAAACTTTCGATTAAAGCGGAGTTAACTAATATAGTTCCGGTAGATCGTAGCTTATATAAAATTTATATTAAATTACAAGAGTCCTATGAAGATTGTTGACTACCATAAACTGAGTGATTTTCAAAAAGAATCAGTGAAAGAAATATTTTGGAAAACCTCAAGTGTTAATGTCTTTGGTTCTATTTCAGAAAAAGATGACTTCTTTTATAAATACTTAGGATACTACATACAAAGTTTAAATTGTTTTTGCTATGTTAGTCTTATTGAAAATTATGTTCAAGGTTATTGTTGTGGGCATTCAAATACTTTTTCTGATATTGAGTTAATGAAGCTTCAGCCCCATCTTGGTCAGTTTGCAAACATAGGTAAACCATTTCCTGGACATCTACATATAAATATTGATCCACAAGAACATGGAAAAGGATTAGGCTCTTTGCTGATTAATTTTGTTTGTAAAGAAATGAAAATGATATCAGGTTTACATATTATTACAGGTGCACAGTCACGTAATAAAAAATTTTATAAGTTAAACGGTTTTGATTATGAGTATTATTCAGAGTGTGGTTCACTTTGTTTTATGGGAAAGTATTTATAACAGATTGTGCGCTGTGACTTAACTTAGGTTTCTTGACATTAATTTTTGTATTGAATATTGTAAACATTCTATTTTCGCATACTGTCGTTATAACTTTCGTTTTTATAAAGGAGAGTTTAATGATTCTTTTGAGGGAGAAGAAGGTTGAAGTTAATATTTTTGTTTTTGTTTACTCATTTTTATATTGTCACTACATACGCATTGGTTCCCGCCTTGGAAAAAGTGAATGAAAGTATTATTTATGAAGATGATTTAGAGTTTAAGAATCTGATTTTAGCTTTAGATAGACAGATTGTTAACTTTCAAAAAAAAGATCTAGCTGAACAAATTAGTTTTGGTGATAGAAAAATTAAAAGACAGGTACTATTTGATAGTGTCATGATGTTTAAAAAATTTGTAGCTCAGGCAATTCATTGCAAAGAAAAACTCCATAAAGATAATTGCATGATAGACTTTCAACATAACATTCAACAGAACTTTGATGTTTATCGACCGATACCTGGGAAAAATGAAAGAGGTTACACTACCGGTAAAACCTTATTTACAGCTTATTATTCACCGGATCTACATGGGAGTTTTACCCGAACATCAATTTATAAAAATCCTATTTACGCTCTTCCTACGACAAAGAAAGATCAACGACTTTCAAGTGATGAGATAAATTATCAAAATAAACTATCAGGTAAAGGCCTTGAGATTGTATATGTTAAAGAATCTTTGTATGATATCTGGCTTCTTCATGTTGAAGGTGGGGGGCGAGTACAAGTAGAAACACAAGATGGAATAAAGTTTTACTATTTGAGTTATGCTGCATCTAATAAGCAGAAATTTGCAATGCTTTATCATTATATGATTGAGCAGGGCATGTTAATTAGAGGGAAGCAAAGTATTGCTGATCAAAGAGAATATTTTATTAATAACCCTGAGCATCAACGTAAAATATTAAATTCTTGTCCTAGTTTTATCTTTTTCAAAATAACTAATAATGCTCCATTGGGAGTACAAAATATTCCTCTAACTGATAATAGATCTCTTGCAACTGATTATAGAAAATTTAATGAATATGGAGTTTTAAACTTCGTTCGTTTTAAGCGGCCGTTTTTTGAAAATGGAAGAATTGTTCAAAAGCCTTTTAGTCGATTTTTTATTAATCAGGATACTGGTGGAGCAATTAAAGGAAATGCCCGTTGTGATCTCTTTTTTGGACATGGCCCTAATGCTGAAATAGCAGCTAATTATACGATGGGGCTTGGTGATCAGTTTTTACTCATTTTAAAATAAG
>CAYFHZ010000466.1:0-2980 GCA_964342535.1 uncultured Bacteriovoracaceae bacterium
TATAATGTTAAAGAAAATCATGCTATCATTCTTTGGTTTACTATCAATCATACCATTTGCTAATGCAGAATCACTCATAGCAAATCATGACAGAAAGAATATCACCGACAAGCAAAACAACGAAATCGACCTACTCCTCGAATACGAACTAGAACAATTAGATCGAAGCCAGCTTATTCAGATTATTAAAGAGAGTGCAATAAAAGCAAAAAAAACAAACTTAATTTTAAATAATAACCACGGAATAGATATACAAGACTTAAGAGTAAATCTTGGTGCTCATGAGCATGTTAGATAGAAAGTGTTTTTACTATATTTTATTAAACATAATAATGACTTCACAAACTATGGCTAATAAAAAAATAAGCTTATATCTAGGTGAAACAAAGTTTCCTCCTTCTCACTTTGAAGCTAGTGGAGAGATTCACTCCATGTTTAATGCTTGTGTAAGAGGTCAACTTCTTACTAGAACAAAGGGATTTAAATTAGCACCAGGCTTAATCCACAAATATTATTATGACTTTGAAAAAAACGAATACATCTTACAACTAAGAAAGGGTCTTACTTTTCACAATGGTAGGAAAGCAACTGCAAAAGACCTAGAATTTTCCTTAATCCGAGGGTTCTTTTCTACAAAGCCAAACTTCTTTAGCACTAGATTTGGCAATATATTAGGTGTCGATGACATTAAACCAGGCACAAAATATAAAGTAGGGCTAGTAAAAGGTATACGAATTATTGATGATATGACCCTCGCTATAAAACTTAAATCACCTAATCCATCATTTTTTTATAATCTCAACTCTCCTTACTACTCATTGATTCCAATTGAAGAACTTAATGATGACTACTTAACATGGAAAGGGAAAGTAGTAGGCGTTGGCGAGTACAGGGTTAAATCAGAAAATATAAAAGACAAAATTACTATTTTGTCAAAAGCTGATAATAATAAAATTTTACTGTATTGGGGGGAAAAACCTCCAAAAGATATTGATATTTCAATTACTCCTATAGATAACTTTAAGACCACTCAGAGTAAATATCCAGTGGCAGTGAGGTTAATCGAATTCAGTTCACTTCATCCACTGTCTCAACATAAAAACTTTCGCCAAGCATTAAATTATCTTTTTGATAGAAATGAGTTTAAACATGATGAATTTGGAATATCTCCGTTAAGTGAAATATTACCTATTCACTTTTGGGGAAGAACAAACAACATAAATCAATATAATATAAAAGAAGCAAAAAAATTACTTTCAGAGATTCCAAAAGAGTTATTAAATAAAGAATATAATGCGATTGTCTTTAGTAAAAAAGATTTAAGTCCATATCAAAAATTTTATGTTGAGATAATTGAAAAGCAATTAGCTTCTGTTGGATTAAAGATCAAGATTTTACCCAATTCTGAGAAGTTTTTATCTCAAAAGACAGCTAAAAGATATCCATTTAGACTTGTAGGAAAAATTGTAGATTATGTTGACCCATTGATTATGTTTGGTTCGTATAGAGATACAGGCCATGATGAATACTTACGTGCTCAAGGAGATGATGCAATAAAATATCAACAACTTTATGTGAATGCTGCAAATGTTGAATCATTAACAAGTAGAATTGATTCAGTAAAAATTTTGAATAATTTCACTGTTGATAACGCCGTAGTAGTTCCAATAGCAGAAGAGAAAACCGTTTACTATACCAACCCAAATACGATTAAGTCCCTTGGGGAACAATTTGAACCAATGACTCTTTTCATAGAGAAAGTTGAGTTTTATTGATGGCAAATATAACAAAAAACATTGTGCACAACTGGAATGGACACAGAATTACAAGTTATAATGGCGCAACGTTGATACAAAGCCTAACCTATTTACTAGACTTTCAAGAACTTAGTAAAACAAATCAAAAATTAAAAACAACATATACTCACTTCTCTCCCTGGATGAGTTGTTATAATGAGGATTTTGTAAATGAACTTAGTGATCTTCAAAGAAAGAATACTAACGTATTTATGAACTTATCTGACTTAAAAAAGAGAAAAAGACTTCTATCCATAGACAATGGACTTAACTTAAAAAGAATATATCCTAATTGTTCTGGTGATATGAGTATTACAATAAATTCTAACATAATTAACGACTTTAATTCTAAGATAAATAAAGCTTTAAAGACCATCACATCTCTAAATCCTAGTTGGATGATAAGACATAAAGCTATAGTTTGTGAATATATACCTAGATCATCGGTAAACTCCAACTATACGCCACGAAAAAACGGTACAGGACTCACAAGTCATCTGTACAGAAAAGCAATTTTTTTAACATTACCTCAAGACTCAGAAGAGGCTGAGTTAGAATTGTTACTCAACATTGTTCATGAAATGGGCCATCTCGCGATTATCACATATCAAAATTTCGACTCTATAATTGAAGAAGAACTTACAAAACCAATTTTTTCAGTAATCCGAAAAACTAATAGACCTGCTATATTAGCATTTCATGCAATGGTTGCTACAATATATATGTTAGAATTTTTAATTGACTTAAAAAGAAGTAATATAACAATCAGCACAAATAAAAATTATATTCATAAAAGATCACAAGAGTTGATAAAATCTCTTCAAATAGCTTTAAAACATTTTAGAACAACACACTTTTCAATTTTAGGAAATGAAATATATTCAGAAGCGCGAAGCGTTCTTGCTCTCTCTAAACTCGTCCTATGTTAAAAAATAAAACAAAATCATTTAGATCACATTTGCAACATTGTATAAAGAATTTAGTTTTTAAGTTTTCAATTTTTAGTTCATTTGTTTATATTATTCTATTTCTTTACTTAGGACATAAGTATTACAATAATTACTTAGAAAGCTTTATAACAACACATTACGAGGGCTTATCTTATTGGATGCAAACGGGAGATACATTTCAAATTGATAGAGCCATCGATGACTTCGAAAAGGTTCCAGAATTAAATGTTTATC
>CAYFHZ010000467.1:0-2968 GCA_964342535.1 uncultured Bacteriovoracaceae bacterium
TGATATAATATCCAAATCTATGCTCAAGATTTCACCGTAAAAAGTTTCATAACACTCAAGCTTAGTTTTAGTTGTATTTGCAAGTGCTATACTTGAAAGCACTAATAGACTTAA
Source organism: uncultured Bacteriovoracaceae bacterium (assembly GCA_964342535.1). Lineage (GTDB taxonomy): Bacteria > Bdellovibrionota > Bacteriovoracia > Bacteriovoracales > Bacteriovoracaceae. Next base: position 115 of record CAYFHZ010000467.1, read on the forward strand.
AGTTAGTATCATTTTCATATTGTTCTCCTATTTTATGTAGAGAACTTATACCGAGAAGACCAATGCGCCGCATTACAAAAACTCATTTCTTGTAATTATTACAAACTAAAATTCTATGAAGTAATGTCCCTTACCGTTTTTAACCATTTTTTTATTATAAGAGCGTTTAAACTTCATAAAGTCTGAATAGGCCTTATCTCCCATGGTTTCTTTAAGTTTATTAAGGTAAAAATCGTTAATTTTAGCAATTGAAACAGAGTCTTCAACAGATAAAAAGTAAGTTTCGTCATTTTTAGATTTTTCGAAAATTGGTGCTAAGTAACTAGATATTTCTTCTTCTCGACCATTTCTAATCTCAAAGTAATCATCAATATACTGGGAGTTAAGTCCTAATTCATCAAGCATAAACTGAGCGACCTCTTGTCTCCACTGCTTTTGGCCTAATTTATAATCTTGCTCGTAAGCTGCCGCTAATTCTTCGTTAGACTTTAAATCTTCTTTTGAATCTAAGGTTTGCGGCTCCTTTACTCGAGAGACTTCAGGTAAAAGCTCTTCTTGATTTGAAACGCCCTCTTTTTTTGGTGGTGCTTTTTTTTCAATTGCTGCTTGAGTTAACTTTAATTTATCCTCAGTTTTATTACAGTTTTGAGTCAAATCATTGGTTACAATAACCTCACGCTTCATTTGATATAAATTAAATGCCACTGATATGACTAATAAAATGCCTAATATGATTTTCATAAATACTCTCTCATTATCTCAAATGTTATTTTTCCTTGGAGGCCATAAGCTTTCCTTGAAAAAAAACTTTCTCAGGCATGGTATCAAATTTTTTTCGATTTTTTCGGCCCTTATGTGATATTTTTGTAAAATATTCTTCAATATTTTTATATTCGCCAACGCTTGGCAGCACAACAAAATTTGCTTCTTTACCAAGATCAAGATTACCTTTACGCTTTCCTAGTTTAAGAATTTCTGCACCGGCCAAAGTCGACCTATAAAGAGCTTTTTTATAACTTGCCCCTGAAATACCTTTCTTTTTATTTTGCTCCACAAAAGATCTCATCACATCCAGCATTGAAACAATAGGGCCACCTCCAATATCAGAAGCAAGGGCCCATCTAATTCCAAATTTTTCGACTTGTTTAAAATCAAACAGTCCAGAACCTAATCCCTTTTCTTTAATCGGTGCATTAGATGTTGGACAATGAGCAATGGCCGTTTTAGTCTTGCTAAGTAGTTCTAATTCATCCTTAGTTAGATGAATCCCATGCCCCATAATAGAGCGTGAATGCAACATCCCCGTTTTATGATAAATTTCAGTATATGATTTAATTTTTTCGAACCCAGGAATTTTTTTATACATTGACGTTACAAATTCAATTTCACTAGGTGTTTCACATAGATGAGACTGCAAAAAAGAACCTTGTTTGAGTGCATACTTAGAACCTATTTCCATAGTCTCAGGATCTGTCGCAATAGCAAATCTTGGAGTAAAAGCATATTTTTCTTTATATTTCTCCGCTAAATTCGCTGCTAATTTTTGAGCACTTTTAGGTTCTTGAGTTAAATATTTAGGTGAATTTAAAGTCATGAGAACATTCCCAATCACAAAGTCACCTAAAGCATAATCAAAAGCGTAATTTGTCGCGTGTTCATGAATTGATGAATAACAAGCACCTCCTAAAGTTCCAGAGGCCGTTAGGCGGTTGAAAAAATATTTTGCTTTTTCTTTTGCATATTTTTTATTTTTAAATTTATCTTCTGCCGGAAATGTATAATTATCAAGCCAAGTAAGTAAATCGGCTTTTGGCATTTCACGCACGTCATCTTGTACCCAATGAAAGTGCATATCAAAAAAACTTGGAATGATGACCTTACCAGAATAATCTAAAATTTGAGTGCTATAGTCTTTGACTTCTCTTAATATTTTATTGGCCTTACCTTTTTTATCAATGATGTATTTTCCTCGTTTTTCACAAAGTACAAGGGCACCATTTTTAATCATTTCACATTTGGTATCAGAAATAGGATTAAATATATCACCGAGAACAATTATTTTAGAGCTTTTCACAAATCCTCCTGCTTTTCATTTTACGAACCGTACCATCTTCATCTATTTTTATAGTATGAAAATGTTAATTTATACCACACTGCTTCTTTTATCATTTCTTTCTCATGCTGAAAATGAATATCGGATAAGAGAAATCACGAAATTAGAAATTTCTGCAACCATCAACCCCGCTGTTTATAATTACCTCAAAACAAATATTGGAAAACTCTCTGCAAGTAATGGGGATTTTATCCTTATTCAAATGAATACTCCGGGAGGACTGGTCAGTACCACAAAGGAAATACTTACTCTTATTGGAAATCAAAACATACCTTTGGCCATATGGGTTGGTCCAGAAGGAGCAAGTGCAACCAGTGCAGGTGCTATCATTGCAAGTAGTGCGCACCTTCTTTTTATGAGTGAAGGGACAAATATTGGTGCGGCCACACCCATTGGCCTAGGAAAAGATATAGAACAAAAAGATGCAAGATCTAAAGCAGTTAATGACTTAACTGCCCTTGTTACTTCTTTATCAAAAGCTCGTGGCAGAAATACTGAAGAATTCTCTAAAATGATCTCAGAAGCAAAAAGTTTAGACGCTCAAACGGCACTTAAAGAGAAAGTCATTGATGCCATCATCAACAATGAACAAGAATTAATTCAGTTTATAAATAACAAAAAAATTAGAGTAAAAGGCGAAGATCTTAAAATCATAACCTCTTTAAATACACCTATTAAATCAATTGAAATGGATTTAGGTCAGCTTTTATTAAATATATTGGCCAATCCAAATACCGCTTA
>CAYFHZ010000468.1:0-2951 GCA_964342535.1 uncultured Bacteriovoracaceae bacterium
TTTTTATTTTATCATTGCCGTTCATGCGAAGCCTTGACCTTACAAAAGTTGATATAGCTCTCCTTTTATTAGAAGATTTTTTTCGATTGGAAGCAGGATATTTTATAAAAAATTTAAATATGGATCTTAGTTTTATTGGAAAAAACTTTTATGGAAGTAAAGTGAATCCCAAACTATTTGAAAAGATCTTAGAAAAATATAGTGATGTGATGTTGAAGACGGGATTTAACTTTCAACAACAATATGAAATAACTAAAAAAATGGATGCTCAACTTAAGTCAGAACCAAATCTTTGGAGTGTTTATTTCAAACTCTATGGAAAGCTTGAACGATTTATGAAGTCAGATTTACTTTATAAGAATTATATAAAAATTTATCCTTCTCCTGAATTACAAATAAATTGGCTTTCTCCTAAAAAACAGGTTATATGAAATACTTTGCAGGAAAATATTCTTCTGCATTGAAAATGGTACTGCTTTATTACTTGGGGTACAGTATCTTTTTTGCCATTTTACACTTGAGTCTTCTTTCAGTTTTCTCATTTTTCCATTTTCTACTAGATCATGACATGAGTACGATTGAAAATTGGTTAAATCGTAATTCCTGGGAAATTCTTTCAACTTCCAAACTGATATCAGGATATAGTTTTTATAAAATCGTACATTTAAATCAATATTCCAACTTTAAAATTAATGAATCCATTAAGAAGTTTGATTGGATTCCAAGTGAAAAAATTATTGGAGTGATAGTGTTCATACTGGTATTGCTTTATGCATTTATAGTTCAATTTGGAGGAGGAGTAGCAGAAGGACAGTTTAAAGAAGGTCTTTTTTACTCATCTTTTATTGGTGCTTTTATTTATTTTTATATAGATTTTCTTTTACTTTCATTTCTAATGATGTCATTCAAGCTTGAATCTAAAGATCTTAATATTGTGATGTATACTTCTTTATTAATATTCTTATTGGTGACAAAAATTGCTCTTCCCTATTTAAACAAATTTCATATCTTTTTAGTCATACATTTTTTAACTTTATTTTTTCTAGGGAGAAAAAATGCATTTAAAGATGCCTTTTATTACGCCTTGCTCGTTATAGGACCACTCAGTTCTATATACGGTTTAGATATCGTTTGGGATAACGCATATTCACTTTTTAGTTATCAAAAAGAACTACCTATTTTTGGTATTGCGATGATTTGGAGTTTAGCAATTAGTTATTATCATTACTCACGAGCAGATTGACTTCATTAAGTAAGATTAAGATAATATGTGATAAGTGCATTTGTGATAAAGGAGTATTATATGCAAGGTGGAATGGATATTTTTCAAATTCTTTTGGAAGCGGGTGTTGTTGTAAAACTAGTTCTTGCATTACTTATTGGGAGTTCAATTTTTTCTTGGGCCATTATTCTTCAAAAGCAAAAGCAGTTTAAAGCAGTTCAATTGGCCAACCAGAAATTTTCAAATTATTTTAAAAATCATTCAAATTTAGTGGATCTTAATCAAGAAGCTGTTAATAATCAAGAGTCACCTTTGGGGGTTATGTTCATTAGTGGCTATAATGAACTGAGTAAAATTAAAGACAAGATGTCAGAAATGGGACAAGAAGGTAAGTTAAAACAATACTTAGAAAATAAAGGAATTGAAGCTCTTAGCAGATCTTTAAACCAAGGTGCTAATATTGCAACAGAACAATTAGAGTTTCGATTAGCAACTTTAGCTTCAATTGGTTCAATTACACCATTTGTAGGCCTCTTTGGTACAGTATGGGGAATTATAGATTCCTTTACGGGGTTAGCATCAGGTGGGGGAAGTATAGAAGCAGTTGCTCCTGGAATTGCCGAAGCTCTTGTTGCCACTGCTATTGGACTTGCTGCTGCTATTCCTGCGGTTTGGGCTTATAATGTTTTCAGTGCGAAACGAGATACAATGACAAGCCAAATGGAAAACTTTGGCCAAGATTTTTTAAACCTAGTAGAGAGAAGTGTTCTTATTACAAGGGAGTCATAAGTGGGCTTTAAGTTAGACAAGAGAAAAGGACCCATTTCAGATATTAATGTAACTCCTCTTGTTGATGTTATGTTAGTTTTATTAGTCATTTTCATGATTTCTGCCCCTTTGATGTTTAGTGGTATAAAGTTAGATCTACCTAAAACTAAAAAGGTTAATAATATTCAACTGACAAAAAAACAGGTTATTTTAAGTATTTCTAAAGCGGGAGAGTATTTTTTGGGGGATGATAAATTTCTTAAAAAGGAACTTGCAGAAGTCATTAATTCTCGTTTTCAGGAAAATAAAACAGATGTGCTTTATGTTAGAGCTGATTATGCTCTCGATTATGGGATTGTCGCAAAACTAATATCTTTATTAAAACGAAATGGTATTGCAAAAATTGCACTTGTAACAGAAATTGAAAATGATTGAAGCAATAGATACAAAAGATAATTTAAATAAATTTTTATTGATGGCAATACTTCTTCATCTTGCCTTGGTTGTTATTTCTTTGATGATGAAGTTGGTAATGGGGTTTTCATTTTTTGATAATCAAAATACCAAGGAAGTCGAAGTCGTTCAAGCTGCTGTAAGGGTTGATATTGTTGGGATGCCTAAATTTACTTTGCAAGAGCTTAAGAAAATGGACTTAAAGCAAGGAAGAGTTGAGAAAGAGAGTCAAAATGAAAAACCTGCGAATGAGACAAGTGATATTGAATTTAAGAAAAAAGGAAAAAAATTAAATATTGGAAATTTGTTGAACTCCTATAGTGCTAAGAAAGTTAAAACAAAAAAAATTGAAAAGAAAAAATATAATAAAGCAGCACTAAAAGAACTCATTTTAGAAGGAAATCAAGTGAGTAAAGGTCTAAGTGCCACAGGTGAAAATCAACAAAAAATTCAAAAAGAATTTGTAAGTTACTTACACATTCTACCAGATAAAGTGAGAACATTTTGG
>CAYFHZ010000469.1:0-2941 GCA_964342535.1 uncultured Bacteriovoracaceae bacterium
TGCTGGCGCTAACGATAGAACTGTAAAGAGAACAAGAACTTGCATTGTATCGACAAGGTCAGTTCCCTGCCCAAAGTTCAAACTTACTCCAGGTAAATTTACTGCTGAACCTGCTTGTTGAGCAAGGCATACACCACTCATTAAGCTGAGAATAATTCCAAGACTCAATTTTTTTAAACTACTTGCTCTTCCTAAGCTCATTATAATCCTTCTATTGAAGTGGTTTTAAATTTTTAACTTTTTTCTTTAATTGATCAGAAAAGCTCACTTTTGTTTTTACATCCAAATAACTTGAAAGTGATGACTCTTTATTAGATTCTTTAATGTTTTCTTTCATTTTGATACGAGCTGACAACCCTTCATCTTCATCTGCTTGCGTAAGATTTGTATCAAAGTTCATGCCAGATAGAGCTTTCTCTCCTTCTTTAAATAGGCCTGCTGCATCTTTAATTTCTGAGATAGGATGAATTCCTTGATCTGTGTTACTTACAAGGAAAACTTGGTTATGTGCTTTAATAAGCATCAATGATTTTTTAGGAGCAATATAGGTTTGACTAACAACAGAAATTTGATCCGCATTATTTAAAAAACCTAACTTACCTTTTTTAATAAAGCCCTTTTTCATCATAACAGTAATGGCATAAAACATAAGTAAAATAAGTCCTAAGAAGGCAACAAACTTTCCTCCATATTCAAGGAGAGAAAACTCACTTTTTTTCTTTACTGGTAAAACAGATGACTGTTGAGTTGAAACGAGATCTTTATTTTTTTCTACTTGTGCTAGTTTTTCACCTTTAATTTTATTACTTGGATTTTTATCCTTAATTGTAAGAAGATTATTTAAATATTTTTCATCTAGAAACTCTTTTTTTGTTTCTTTAGACTTCTTGTTCTTTGCTGTAATCACCTTCTGTTTAGAAGCTGTTATAGTTTTTACTTGAACTCTTGGAAAAGAAAGCTCTATTTTATTATCCTTAATTGTCAAAGCAACTTTATCCTTATATTTTTTAATATCAAAAGGAAGAAGAGCTTTAATTTTAGAAGAAGAACCTGACACTTGATAAGCTTTAAGTTGAGTATCATTTAGTTTTGAAGAAAAACTTACTGATCTATCTATATTATTTTTCACTTTCGAATTAGGAATCGTTACTTGAATGGCCTTTCCTGCAATTGATAATTCGGGATAATCTTTCAACTGTCCACTATAACCTATAGATAATAGTCCTCTTTTATCATTTTTAGTAAAATCCATTTTCGTTATTTCAACATTGGCCAAACTCAAGAGAGGTAATGTTAAAAATAATGTAACGATTAAATTCTTCATAAATATTCCTTATTTAAGCGTTTCAATTCTTTCAAGTGGGCTCATGATATCAGTTAACCTGATACCAAACTTTTCATTAACAACAACAACTTCTCCCCTAGCAACCAGTTTTCCATTAACAAGAACTTCTAATGGTTCACCTGCGAGCTTATCTAACTCTAAAACAGAACCTTGTCCTAGTTGTAAAAGATCTTTAATAACCACTTGTGTACGCCCAAGCTCAACACTCACCTTAAGAGGTATATCTAAAATAAAGTCTAAATTCTGAACCTTTAACTTATTAAGTGCTTCATCACCTGTTTTAATTTGATCAGCAAGATTAGAAATTGCATCTTGTTGTTCAGCATTTAGTGGAGTTACATTGTCTTGTGTATTCTCGTCCATGATCCTTCCTTTATTAGTCGTCTAATCGTTTTGTTATTTGAACAGCTCTACTACCCTTGTATTCACCAACAAGACAGTTCAACTTTTGTACGCCTTCTATCTCTACTGAAAGTTCTCCTGAAACTTCTTGATTCAGTGGTAAAACATCTCCAATTTGTAAGCTTATTAAATCACCTACTGAAATTTGAGCTTCACCTAACTTTACTACAGCCTCTGATTTTGCTTCTTTAACATGCTCATGCATCGATTGAGTCCAAAGTGAATCAATTGAATCATTCTCTGACTGATAACTTGAACTTAATTTCTGTTTTATAGGCTCTATCGTTGAATAAGGTATAACAACCATGATCGTTCCAGAAGCTGACTCAAATTCAACTTCAAAGGTTGTCGTAATAATAACATCACTAGGAGGAACGACCCCAACAAATTGAGGATTAATTTCAGTACGAGAGTACTGTGCGTCAATCTTGTGAACAGGGGCCCAAGCTTCCTCAAGATCAGTAATGGCCATATCCATAACTCTTTTCATAAAAGAAAGCTCAATTGATGTGAATTCTTTACCTTCTATTTTTGTGAATGGTCTATCTGTTCCACCAAAATAAGAATCAATAATTGCATATGCTAGTTTAGATTCGAAAACTAATAGTGCTGGTCCTCTGAGTTCATTAAAACGCATAATACACATACAACTAGGAATAGGAAGTGTGTTTACAAATTCACCAAATTTCAATAGGTCAGTTGAGATCATCGAAATAGTTGATATTTTTCTTAGACTATTTGAAAGAGAGACTCTAAAAGATCGAATGAATCTTTCATAAATAATTTCTAAAATAGGCATTCGCCCACGGATAACTCTATCTTGATTGGTTAAATCATAGGGCTGTATATTATCGGATTCATCATCTTCAAAATCATCATCAAAGCCAGCATCAGCATCTACATCAGCATCATCATTGACTGCACTTAATAGAGCATCAACTTCTTCTTGACTTAGTACTTGTGCCATTTTCCCCTCCTGGGTGGTTTAAATTGAGTAAACATCCTATCTACTCATAAAAATCATTTCAGTTTTCTTAGTTGATTTGAAAACCTACATAAAAAATATCAATGACTTTTCCATCAATAAGAAAAGCATTAATAGCTGATTTAATTTCTTGTTTTAAATACAACTTGCCATCACGTTTTAAAATATCTTCTGGTCTTTTAGAGTTTAAAATTCCAATGATCGTATCT
>CAYFHZ010000470.1:0-2933 GCA_964342535.1 uncultured Bacteriovoracaceae bacterium
TTTATCAGCTCAGAATAATCATTTTCAATTTTAAATTCTTTACTGTACTTAAATTGAGGGCCAACTCTTTTCATAGTGAGCTTAACAGCTCTCATTAAGAGATTACCATAATCATTTGCGAGGGAAGCATTATTTTCCTTAATCAATCCTTCTTCTGAAAAACGTCCATCAGAGTGACTTGGTATGGCCTTAAGTAAATAATATCGAAAACTTTCAAGTCCAAACTTTGAGATAATTTCAAGTGGATCAACACCATTTCCAAGGCTTTTAGACATCTTTTTACCATCTTCAGCTAATATCATACCGTGGACATAGACTTGCTTGGGAGTCTTTATATCAGCAGCCTTTAAAATTGCAGGCCAAATCACACAATGAAACCATGCTATATCTTTTCCTATAACATGACAGTCAGCAGGCCATAGTGACATTTGGTCTTGAGATAAAGCAGAGTAGTAATTAATGAGTGCATCAAACCAGGTATAAATAACAAAATCAGGATTACCAGGTACTTCAATTCCCCAACCTTGGTTTGGTCTTGATATGGATAGATCTCTTATTTCATCATTAATTCGAGATAGGATTTCTTTTCGAGAAGAACTAGGTATAATGTAGTCAGGGTTTTCATTGTGAAAAGTTATAAGCCAATCTTGAAAATTACTTAATTTAAAGAAATATCCTTTTTCAGTTTTTTGTGGAATTGGTTTGTGGTGATGAGGACATTTATTGCCTTCTTCCAGTTGAGTGTCAGTATAAAAACTCTCACAGTCATCACAGTAAAAACCTGTGTATTCACTCAAATAAATTAACTCTTTTTCTTCTAAAGTTTTCCAAATATGATGAACAGTATCAATATGTCTTTGCTCAGTCGTTCTAATAAAATCATTATTTGAAATATTTAAAGTTCTGCAAAGATTTTTAAATACATCAACATTGCTATTAACAAAGGCCATGGTTTCTTGCTTATGTTTTTCAGCAGTTGTTTTAAGTTTTTGTCCGTTTTCATCTGTCCCTGTTAAAAAATATGAGGTTAGTCCTTTCATTTTATAATATCTAGCGTAAAAATCTGTGACGATTTTTTCGTATGCATGACCCATATGTGGGGCACCATTTGGGTAATCTATTGCAGTCGTTATAAAAAACTTATCACTCATTTAAACCTCATTTATTTCTTAAGTATCTGGATTATATGAGAATGAAATAAGATTGTATACTAACTGTTGGCGGTATTCATTAATTTATAGTCTCGAATTTAGAATCAAAACACCTGCGATAACGCAATGTGTTTATGCAATGATTTCAGAGTGGATACTCATATTTCTTATTGTACCATACTGTGCTATAGCAATTTACGTTGGTACAATTGATTCAAAGCACGTGGAGGATTATATGAAAACATTTTTTAAAGTTTTATTATTATCGTGTAGCAGTTTAGTTTTTGCCGGTGAGGCAATGACAATTAAATTTGATAATGATCTCGATCAATTAAAAATAGACAAATTTCAACTGGTTTATGAGTCAAAACCAAGTCTTATTTGTGGAAAATTTGATGAAGGTTCAGTGGTTTCAAAAATAGATTTCCAAGATTATAAACCTTCTAAAGAATTTAAAGCACCAAAAGAGATAAAGCACGGTTTATGTACATATAAACTCTCTAGTATTTTAGTATTGGCGATGAATCCATACAATTACCCAACTGAATTTGTAGATATACCTGTAATGAATTCCTACAATGACAGAGTATACGGGAATTCTGCAGTATTGAATGATTTTAGCTTTAATTGTAGAAATACTAAAAAGAGTTATGGGTGTGATACAATTAATGCAGTTACTTCTATTGAATATGATGAAGTAAGTATATTTATGGGGATGAGGATATAATATGAGAATATTTTTCATTTTCACTTTATTGCTATCTTCTTCAATACAGGCGCGAGTTTTTAAATGTGAAGACAAAATCACTCTTCCAGACTTAAGTCGTTCAGTAATTTCTATTCAAATCATAAAAAATAAAAAAAACTCATTGAATACAATCAAGCTATTTGATGGTGTAAGTGATGAAAGTATGGGTACCGAATTTAAATGCTCATATTCAGAAGAAAATCAATATCTTTTTTCATGTGTTAGAGAAGAAATTAATCAAGAACATGGTACAGTATCAGTAGTTGATGTTATCTGGTCTCTATACACAAGTTCACAGACATTTGGCTTTCCTGAAGGTGGTAACGAAGAATCATATAGTATTTTCCATCAAAAATGGGATACCGATATGCCGGTATCTTCTGCGCTTGAACTTTTACATTTTTATGGAAAACCAGAAGAGAATTGTGTTTTTCAATAAGTCGTCTATATGAATGATTGTGTTTTTTGTAGAATTATTTCAGGTGAATTACTAGGGAGTTTTGTTTTTAAAAATGCCCTGGTTTCAGTATTTATGGATTTACATCCAGTAAATACAGGACATGTTTTAATTGTTCCAAATACTCATTTTTCACGGTTCACTATGATTTCGCCAAACATCGTCGAAGAAATGTTTAAAGTTGCACAAAACATTTTAAAATCTATAGAGGATTCAGATATTATTTGTGAAGGGGCCAATTTATTTTTGTCAGATGGTGAAGTTGCTGGACAAGAAGTTCCTCATTCACACTTACATATTACGCCAAGATTTCAAAATGATGGACATAAAATGGGTTTTTCGCATTTTGATTCTAAATTATCAAATCGTGAATTACTAGATAGTACGGCAGAAAAAATTAAGCAATATTTTAAAGGATAAGATATGATAGGTATAACAGGTTCTACCAGTGGTATAGGAAAAGCAGTCGCTGATAAATTTGCATGCAATGGATATGATTTATTACTTCTTGGTCGTAATAAAGAAAAATTATTAAGTCTTAAATCAGAATTAATGAATAAAACAACTCATGCAATTG
>CAYFHZ010000471.1:0-2921 GCA_964342535.1 uncultured Bacteriovoracaceae bacterium
GTGTCGATTCAAATAACAATGTTCATCTTACATATGTTGGTAAAAATCAGGGTGCTGCCAAAAAGGTTGTACTATCGCCAAATGGAATTAAAGCAAACTCTGATGTTATCTTAACAAGTCCTTCTAAGAGTAAAAACATTGATTTATTTCATTCTAAGAATGCTGCAAGAGTTACAAGTTTATATTTCAATTATAAAAATGATGTTTCTAAAAATACGAACTTTAGAAAGGCACTAGACCTTCTTATAAACAGAGAAGAACTGGCTAAGGGAGTAAATGCCTACAAACCTACAAGTGAGTACCTTGCTTCACACTTCTGGGGAAGAATAGAGAAATATGATAATCAAGATGTTGCTTATGCGAAAAGACTACTAAGTTCTGTTCAGGGCCTTAACCTTAATGCCACTTATAAGATCCCTGTTTATAATAGTTTTTTTGGAAATGCCCAACTAGGTAAATACCTACATGAATTAGAAAAACAATTTCTAGCAGCAGGATTAAAAATTAAATTTTTCGATACAGATGAGAAATTTATCTCCTCTAGTGATACTGATACATTATTCAAAATACTTTCAATGGGTGCAGATGTTGTTGACCCGACTGTCTTGTTTTCATTAATAAGAAGTCCTTTTAAACAACACTTCCCAGAAAATGACGAAAAATACTTTGATCTTCTAATTGAAGCTGAATCTGCTCATTCACTAGATCAAAGGGTCATTGCACTAAAAGCTCTATCTCAACACATGTACGATAACAGATATGTCATTCCTTTATTTGAAAGAAAATCTGCGATTGGAATTAATAAATCAAAAATAAAAAGCTTGGGTGAGCAAAATGGTGGGATAGCTTTTTACCTAGATAGGATAACTATTCAATGAACCAATGGTTAACTGGAACTACAGGAACTGAAAAGATAGCACTTTTAAACAAAAGGTTTGAAAGTGTTTGCCTTGATCGAATTATTAATGAAAAAGATAATGACTATCCAGTTTACACACCATTTATGTCGTTAAATGAAGGTCGAGAAAGACTTCCTAACTTACTACTCGAAAAGAAGTCACTACTTGTAAAAAATAATGAATACCTAAATCAGATAAGTGAATTTTACACTCCGCCTGCAAACAACTATCTAGGTGATAAAAACACAGTTGAATTTGGTTTCGATCAAAGTAAAGAAGAAGTGTTTGACTTAGCACTAGATTTTTTCTGCTCAAATAATTCTTTTGTAGTATATGTTTTTAAATCTATCGTAAAAAACATTATACCGATGAGGACAATTGAGAGTGAAGTAAGAAAAGAAGGTGTCGGTAATAGTAATAGAGAGTCAATTGGAGCTTTATATCTAAGTGCACCTTCCGCTGAACCTAAACACCTACAGCTTGCAATTAACATCGCTCACGAAGTGGGACATCAAGCACTAATGCTATATCAAACATCCGACTCAATAATTGAACCATCGGAGTTAACAAGAAATGTATATTCGGCAGTCAGAAGAACGGAAAGGCCAGCCATTCAATCATTCCACGCTCTTGTTGCTCTTGTGTATATGAGAGATTTTGTAGCTTCAATAGATTTAAGCAAATTAAACGAATTTGAAAAGGATTTTATACAGACTCAGCACATACAGTACATAAGTTGGTTAAAAGCAAATATTTGGGACTTTAAAAAGATCACTTTTACTGAAGTCGGTAAAATGATCTATGATGAACTATTTGATTATATTGAGAGCATATAAATATGAAAGAAACATCTATTGTTGATTATGCACAACAGACAGCGAATAGATTAGCTCTAAGATTTAGAGCCATAGGTCTATTTATTGGTCTAGTGCTCGCAATAGTTTATTCTGTCTATCATCATTTTTCAGTATCTAATACGGTATTAAATGTTGCTAAGACGAACTTAGCTCAATCTATTCAAATCGGCGGTACATATTACCAAGCTAGACTAGCTAGTAGTATGATTAAGACCGAGGTCTTTGAACATGTATGGATTTTTGATTCAAGTAAAGAAATGATTGTTAGAGAGGGAAATAAAATTGACAGCATCCCCTCAGAGTCTTTATGGGAAAGACGATTCTATGTTAAAGACTTTTGGCCTTATGCTCTAATAAAAAGTAAGATTAGTTATCATGGAGAGCACACAGGTACTCTATTTGTTTCGTATAGAATCCCACTAATTAAGTCTTTTGTTATTCTTTGCTTGATTACTTCTATCTTCTTAATGTTATCTTATTATATTAAAACTCGTATTCTAAATATGGGCCAAAACATTGCAAGCCCTGTTTATTCATTTATGACAACACTTGAGGAAAGTTTAAGAGACAATAAGTTTGCTAACAAAAAGAAAGGCCGATCATTCAAAGAACTTGTAAAATTTGAAACTTGGCTTAGAGACTTTTTTATTCAAGCTAAAAAGTCAGAAAAAGTTGCAAGAAAGGCTTTGGCAGATGCTCAAACAGCAAAAATTGCATCTCAAGTTAGGCACGACATACAGGGTGCCTTGATGATTGCAAACTCGGCGTTAAATAACATAAATGAACATAATGATGAAGTGAGAATACTTAAAGCATCATTAGATAGAGTAAAATCAACAATTCAAGATATTCCAAAAATTGCTAATCTTGATGACAAAGATATACAAGGAATAATTGAATGCCCTAAACAAGTAGTCATAGAAGAGAAACTAGAGAGCTGTCATCTACTTTCAATCATTACACAAGTCGTATCAGACATGTCATTAACAAATAACAATATATCCTTTACTTATGATATATCTAAAGAATCCGAAAGATCATACATCAAAGTAAACTATAAGCGATTTGAAAGGGTTTTGTTTAATCTTTACAAAAACGCAATCGAGGCAATATGTCGATTTTCAGATCACCGACACCAGTTTCAGCATAAAAAAACCACTTAATA
>CAYFHZ010000472.1:0-2918 GCA_964342535.1 uncultured Bacteriovoracaceae bacterium
CTGTCTTAGGCAGAGTTTTTAAATCCCTATTAAATTCTTCAATTCGAGTGATTCCTGTTCTTGCTCGTTGAATACTTGAAATTTTTCCAGTTATCTCTTTTATCGGTGCAATTGATCTTTGTATAAGGTCAATGATGGCCGCTAAAACGGAAACTTCGACAATATGACTATAAGGAAAGATGAGAACAAGTAAAACTAAAAGAATTGGAAATAACGACTCTGCAATTGAGAAATAACTAGCATCCCAAATATTTGCCTTTAATTGTTTTTTTAAAAAATCTTCGAAAATGTCATATCCTCTTTTACTTGCATAATTTCCATGAGGGTGAAAATATGTAAACCTAAAACCTCCTGAAAGATTCGCAATAACACGTGACATATTCCCTATCGATTTTTGAACCGCCATATAAACCTTTCCCATCTTTTTTCCACCGATGACCAGAAGGATACATGTTACAACTTCAGCTATGATGAGAGCACCGCCAGAAATTGTGTTGAGTTTTATAAAACCTATTAAACAAGAAATGATATAAATTATATCGATAAAAATTTTGAAACTACCTGTACTAACCATTTCAATAACAGCTTCAGTATCCGTCAGTACACGAGATAAAACTTCTCCCATTGGATATTTATGATCCCCATATTGATTTTTACCTGCGGTTTCAATACTTAAAATCCATCTGGTATAGCTCATAGATCTAATATGATCGAGAAGTTTTTGAACATAGCGATTAATGGCCAATTGATATAAAACGGAAGAGAGATATTCTAAACCAAATACCACAGCAAGTGCATAAATAGCACTATAAGTAAGATCTTCTGATCCTTTATAACTCTCATATAGATCTTTAATTACTTGCGGAGTAATAAATCCGACATAGGAAGAAACCCCTAACGTCATAACGATTATCACTATGAGAAATTTTTGATCTTTTAAATATATATACTCAGACCAACTGCTTCTTAAAGAATGCATCAACCTGACTCCCTTTATTTAGTAGTTCTTCTCTCTGCCCTTGCTCGGACAAACCTTTTTCCTTATCAACATAGTAAATATAATCACAAGCTCTAACAGTTGATAACCGATGAGAGGTCACAATAAATGTTTTGTTACCTAAATTCTTATCTTTTTTAAGGTTTGCAATAATTTGGCTTTCTAAAATAAGATCAACTGATGAAAATGGATCATCCCATAAAATATAGTCAACATCAGCAACCAGTGATCGAATCAAGGCAATTCTTTTTGCTTGGCCCCCTGAAACTCTTTTACCATTTTCACCGACCTCTAAATTGAGTACACTCTCAATATCAGGGGCTAAAAGATCTAGTCCAAATTCCACTAGGTAAAATTTTGCAAGCTCTTTTTTATCTGGTGTCATTTCTTGACCTAAAAAAAGATTACCTGTAATCGTATCGTTATAAAGGTATGGCTCTTGATGAATAAGACTGTAGGACTTATCGTGATGATCTAAAATTTCTGCAATTTTTTCCATCAACCAAGACTTACCTGCTCCAGTATCTCCAACGAACACGGTCCACTGATTTACAGGTAAGTTAAAATCGATCATTTTATCCCAAAAAGGGAGCGAAGGATTTAAATAAGAATTTTCATCATTAATCCATTCTTCCTTATCATCTTTAGTTATATCATTTATTAACGCTTTAATACGAGACCAAGCAGCTACTCCTTGGCTGGCAACAATTCCTATCCATGATAAAAACATTAAGGGTTCAACAATGAGAAATAAAAATGAAGAAAAGAAAATAAGATCACTTGCTGGTAGGTTCTCATTTCGTACAATCAATGCAGCCCAGATGAGACTTGCTGCAATTCCTATTTTAACCATTGGAAATGAAAGAACTCTTCCCATACTTGAGATAAAAAATGTTCTTAATTCTTTATTTGATATATCACTAAATATCTTAAAGAAATCTTCTTCAGCATGATAGTTCTGAATAGTTTTTTTGGCATCATAACTTTCAATTAAGAACCTCTGAACATCTGCATATTGATTCATTCCCTTTTTCATAAAGGGATGAAATAAATAAATAAGAAGCATAAAAATGGCGACACAAATAATAAGTGGTAAAAACGCCATAAGAAAATCACTATTAAACTCTCTTATTTTAGGAATAAATATAGTTGCTGCAATAATGATATTTCCAACCTGCAAAAGAGCAAATCCAACAAAGCCTCTTATTCTATTCAAATCATTCCATAAGGTCTGAAATAAATCTCCTTCAGAGTAATTCTCATACTTTCTTGGCTCAGCATTTTCTATTCTCTCAACTAATTCGATTCTAAGATTTCTTTGCTGAACTCGAGCTGGATAAAAAAATAAAAGCCGAGACATGGTTCTAAAAAAAAGAATTCCAAAAGCAAGCCAAACAAATTGGGACATATTAATTTCTGATAGCTTTCCATCCATTGCGAGGTCACCTAGCTCTTTTGCTAAATGAGGAATCTCACTTGAAAAATGGTGCAAGAAATAGAGAGATAAAATCGCGCCAATGTAGTAATACCAATACTCTAATGTATGAAAAACTAGCCATGGCCCGAATGAGCGGTCAAGACGATATTGCATTTTGATAATTTAACAAAAATACTAATGATCTACAATCTTTTGCTTATAAAAGAATCCAAACATTTTTGTGATGCTACTTGTTATTTAAAGTAGCATCACAAAAACTTTTAAATATAGTCAATATTTTGCTCGATAGTAAAAATAACATTTTCTGCGGCTTCATATATATCTTCCCCTGTAATTTTACTAACCTCAGAAGCTGTTTTATATAGCTCTGGAGTCCTTTCTGGGGAAACTTCTGAATCAGCATAAAAAGTATCACTCTCACTAAGAATAAGTTTTGCTGTCTTTTGAGCAGAAGATGATATCCCTTTAAATATTTTTTTAGAA
>CAYFHZ010000473.1:0-2917 GCA_964342535.1 uncultured Bacteriovoracaceae bacterium
GTTTAATTTAATTATCTCTGATGCTCATGGGGCATCTACATTTAGTTTCACAGTTTCAGTTAGTGATAACACTATTACACCTATTATGTTCGAAACTTCTGGGGCCAGTGCTGGTGATGTCATTCAATTTGATGGAACGAACTGGGGCTATCAAAATTTAAATGGTTTAACCTATTCCGGCACTTGGGATGCAACTACAAGTTTTGCAAGTGATGGAACAGATCTACTAATTGCAAATTGTGATGGCCATATGGAGGGAGATTATTTTGTCGTTAATAATGCAGGTACCACTACAGTTAACTCTGAGTCTTCATGGTTTGCAGGAGATTGGATCATATGTTCAAACTCGGATTGGGCAAAAATAAATAACTCAAGTGCTGTTTCTAATTTGTCAGATTTAAATGATGTGCAAGTTTCGACTCCTTCGGATGGACAGCTTCTTATCTATAATAATTCTAACTCACAGTTTGAAAATTTTAACTATCTTCTTTTTGATACCAGTACAGGAGATGCTACATTTAGTAATGATGTTTCTATTACGGGATCTTTATCTGTTGCCTCACAAGGGGTTTGTCTTGCAGATGGAACGAATTGTCCAAGTGGTTCCATACCTACGACTGTCGTTAATGGAAGTGGTGATGTAAATATCAATGCTAGTTCAGGCTCAGATGCTATTAATTTTCAAATTGGTGGGACAACCCAAATGACAGTTACAAGTTCAGGGAATGTTGGTATTGGAGAAACTTCTCCTGGTGCAAAGCTTGTAATTGCAGATACAGAAGATGTGACAAGTGGTAATCATGATTTAGCTATTTTTAATACCGGAACAACTGCGAATAAAGCTTCTATTAGTTTCGGTTATAACGCTGACGGAGCTCAAACGACTGAAAATACAATTTCTTCTAATAACAGTTTACCTTTAGTGTTTAGAACGACTTCAACAAGCAATGCATTTACGATTTTGGATAATGGTAACATTGGTATAGGGACTACAACTCCTGAAGATTATGGGCCAAATTATAATACCCTAGAAGTTTCAGGGAATTCTGCAAACTATGGGGGAATTATTCAAAGTACGAGTTCTGATAAATCTGTTAAAAATCGTTTTTATGTTGATTCGGCAATTGGTATTCTTGGAACCTCGACTGCACATGATCTTGCCTTTCAAACAAATGGTTCAGAACAAATGCGAATTGATGCTAGTGGAAATATAGGTATTGGAACTTCATCTCCTCTTTCAAAAGTTACAATTTCATCTACTCCCTCAACAGAGATGGAGGATGACATTTTATTAATGTCCTACAGTGATACAGGTGCTCCAATGTATATAGCTGCAAAGGCAAGAGGCACAAGTACAGTTCCTACTAAAGTTGTTAGCGGTGATTTTTTGGGAGGTATATTGGGCATAGGTCATAATGGATCTGGCTTTTTAACTGATGGTCCACTTGTTGGATTCTCTGCAGAAAGTGACTTTGATGTAAGTGCAGATGCTGGAATTGCTTTTGCTACAATGGCAGCAGGAACTAGTTCAACTAAAATGTACGTAAACTCTAGTGGAAATGTTGGTATCGGTACAACTTCACCTACAGTACCACTTGAAGTCGTTGGAGATGTTAAAATAGGAACGACTACTACAGGAACAATTGCATCGACTCAGGAATTAGTTCTAAGACAAGATGGTGATACTTTCGGAAGTACTATATTAAGACTTAGAAATCGGAATAATGAAAATGGAGCCATTTTTGAAACTAATGATACCACAGCGAATTTAGTCGACTTTATTTTTAAATCTTATAGTGCGCAAAGAAATATTAGGTTTGAAGCTAGATCTGCATCAGCTGTTGGTGGTACTCCTGCGTTTCAATTTGGAGGATCTGATCCTACAATTCCAAGGTTTTCAGTTGGTAATACTGATACGATTGTCCACCAAGGTGGTTTCGGTATTGGTGATGTTTCTCCTGAAGCTAATTTTGAGCTAAGTTTTAACGGTACTGCTACAGGTGTTGGCTTTATGGTAAGCTCAAATGATGCAAATGATGGAGATATTTTTACGATCACAAGGGCCGGCGATATTGGTATTGGAGCGACATCTCCATCAGAAAAACTCCATGTAGTTGGAAATCTACGAGTTCAAGGTACAACTGATTGTACCTTAGGAGGCGGAGCTGGGGCAACAAATTGTTCCTCAGATGAAAGATTAAAAGATTATATTTATCCTATTCCAGATGCTCTTGAAAAAATTAAAAAAATCAAAGGTGTTGAGTTTGTTTGGAACGAAAGAAGTATTTCTCCGGGGAAAGAATCAATTGGTGTTATTGCTCAAGATATAGAAGCTGTTTTTCCAACGGCAGTTATTACCAATGCTGATGGTTTTTTGGCCGTAGATTATGCTGTCTTAGTCTCTCCGTTAATTGAAGCAACAAAAGAGCTTGATCGTAATATAGAAAAATTAAGAATCATGCAAAATGGTCTTGTTATAAAAATGAATAAAAACTCTAGGGATATAGCTTCACTAAAAAAGGAAGTAAAAGTCCTTAGAGAAGAAAATGAACAACTGAAAAAATTTTTATGCTCTAAGTTTTCAGATGCTCCTCATTGTCATTAATTGTTTTTACAGTTTCTTTTTACTTCTGCTGCCAGGGCCTGAGCTTCTTCTTTTCCTTCATTGATATAGGTCTCAAGTTCTTGGTTTTCTACTTTAAGATGATTGATAATATCATCCATAAGCTTTTTATGACTTTGTTCGGTTAATATTCCTTTTTTCGCCTGGGCTTTTTTTATTTGTTCATTGTTTTTAGTGATCTTTCCTTGGGGTTCACCAATTTCATTGGCACTAAAGTCAATAAGTTCATTTAGTCTTCTTGTACATGAGTCATCAGCAAGAACATTTCCAGTTAATAGTGTTAAAAATACTAAA
>CAYFHZ010000474.1:0-2913 GCA_964342535.1 uncultured Bacteriovoracaceae bacterium
TTCTGGCCAAGTATGGTCTTCATTTTGATGATATTGAAGTTGCAATTGAAAGTACAAACTTAAATGTTGGCGGTGGGTACATACAGCAATCTGGTGAGCAACTACTTGTTAGAGGTGTCGGTCTATTAAAAACATTTAAAGAGATAGAAAATGTCGTCGTAAAAAGACTCTCAGACTACCAAGTCATCAAAATCAAGGATATTGCCAAGGTTAAATTTGATAAACAAATTAGGACAGGAGCTGCTACCGTAAATGGTGAAGAATCAATTATTGGGACGGCCTTCATGCTCCTTGGTGAGAATAGTCGTACTGTATCAACTGATATTTTTGATAAAATAACTCAAATTAAAAAGGATTTACCTGATTGGGTTCAACTTGATGTTCTTTATAATCGCTCCAATATGGTTAATGCAACACTTGGCACTGTGGAACACAATCTCTTTATGGGGGCCTTTTTAGTCATCTTGTTTCTTTTGATGCTTGTTGGAAATCTCAGGGCAGCTATCATAACTTCTATTATCATTCCTATTTCTCTTCTTATCACTTTCATTTTAATGAAATGGCAAAATGTTTCGGGAAATTTAATGAGTTTAGGTGCACTTGACTTTGGAATCATCGTAGACGGAGCTGTTATTGTTATTGAGAACTGTGTTCATAAACTCCAAAAGGAAGGTACTCGTTTAGGGCGAGAACTGACGAGAGATGAAGTTAAAAAATATGTAACTGACGCTGCTATTGAAATACGCTCAGCTGCTGGTTTTGGTGAGTTGATTGTTATTATAGTGTTTGTTCCATTATTTGCTTTAACAGGAGTTGAAGGAAAGATGTTTGGCCCAATGGCCCAAACATTTATAATGGCATTATGTTCAGCACTAGTGCTTTCGTTTACACTTGTTCCAGCTCTGGCTGCAACTTTTTTAAGTGGAAAAACAAGAGATTCTAAACCATACCTTATGAGAATGGCCGAGAATGCTTTTTCTCCCGCTTTGAAAAAAGCACTCGACTTTAAGAAAATTGTTCTAGGAATTGGGATTGTCTCTATTTTTTCTGGTGTCATTCTATTTTCAAGAATGGGTTCTGAATTTATCCCTCAGCTTGATGAGGGAGATTTTGCTCTTCAATTTATTCGCCCAGCGAATATTAACACTGAAAATTCAGTAAAACTTCAAATGCTTTCAGAAAGACTTATCAAAGAATTTCCACAAGTCGAAAACGTATTTGCAAGAACTGGTGCTGCTGAAGTTGCGACTGATCCTATGGGAGTTAATATCTCTGACTCGTACGTTATGTTGAAAGACAGAGATAAATGGCCAGAAGATAGTAAAATCACAAATAAAGACGAATTGATTGAAGCCGTTAAAGCAAAAATAGAGCTTCATGTTCCGGGCCAAGTCTTAATGGTATCTCAACCAGTAGAGCTAAGATTTAATGAGTTATTAGAAGGAACGAGGGCCGATGTCTCCGCCAAAATCTTTGGAGAGGATTTAGATAAACTCATTGCTTACTCAAAACAAGTTGCTGAAATAGTCGGTGAAATTCCTGATTCTGGTGAAGCTGAGTCTGAGTCAAAAGGTAAATCACCAATGATTCAGTACACACCAAAGATGAACGAGCTTGCCCAATTAGGTGTTACCGCTAGACCTGTCCTTGATGCTATTAGTACCGCAGTTGGTGGAAAAGAGATTGGACACGTTTACGAAGGGGTACGAAAGTTTCCGATTGTGACAAGACTTTCAGAGGATCAGAGAAAAGATGTTTTTACTATTAGTCAGCTTCCAGTGGGAATTTCAGAGGGGTTTACTGTACCTATTTCACAAATAGCAGATATAGACTTTGTAGAAACATTCACTGCTGTGGCCCGTGAAAATTCACAAAGAAGAATTGCTGTCTTAATTAATCCTAAAACAAGAGATATTGAGACATTTGTAAATAAGGCTAAGTCACTTGTTGAAGAAAAGATTAAGTTTCCAGAAGGCTATTATATTGAATGGGGAGGAAGTTTTAAAAATCTTCAAAGTGCTAAAGAGCGTCTTTCGGTACTTGTTCCTCTTGCGATGTTAATTATCATTGGAATGCTCTACGCTGCATTTAAAAACTTCGCCCAAGTTATACTAATTTTTGCCTGTGCACCAATGGCCTTAATTGGCGGTGTATTGTCTCTAAACATCGCTGGAATGCCATTTAGTATCTCTGCTGGTGTTGGTTTTATCGCCTTGTCTGGTATTAGTATTCTCAATGGAGTCGTCTTAGTGACTTACTTTAACCGCTTAATTGAGGATGGGAAAACACCTGATGAGGTTGTGCAAGAAGGGGCAATGACCAGATTGCGTCCAGTTTTAATGACAGCATTAACAGATATATTTGGATTTCTACCAATGATGTTTTCCAGTGGACTTGGTGCTGAAGTACAAAAGCCATTAGCAACGGTTGTTGTTGGAGGGATTTTTTCAGCAACTCTTTTAACATTAATTGTTATTCCGAGTTTATACAGACTATTTATTAAATATATGCAACCAAACCTGAAGGAGGTTTAAAATGAAAATAATATTAATTTCACTACTCGCAGCTTTCTTTATGACTTCGTGTGCTCATCATCACAAAGATGTGGCCCACCATCATCATAATTGTGATAAAAACTGCAAAAAGCATCACGAAAAGGATATGTTTGATAAGCATTGTGCTCAATCTGTCTCTGAAGGTGACTTTCATGCAATGGGCAAAGATGATTACAAATTAGAACATGGTGGTCAAATTTACTATTTTTCTACGAAAGAAAAATTAGGGAAATTTAAAAAAGACATTGAGGCAAATGCTAAAGCTGCAAGAACTCGATGGCAAAGTAGAAGATAATTGTGGTAAAGGATATTTCTAAGATTTAAGGTATGTGATGAATAAAAAATTGAAATATCATTT
>CAYFHZ010000475.1:0-2904 GCA_964342535.1 uncultured Bacteriovoracaceae bacterium
TAGAACAACACTTCAAGCATTTTTAGCGCTCAGTGATAATTGTAATTCATTACATACAAATGCATATGACGAAGCTATTACGACACCGACTGAAGAATCAGTAAGGAGGGCGATGGCCATTCAAATGATTATAAACAGAGAGTTTGGACTTAATAAAACAGATAACCCACTCCAGGGATCATATATCGTAAATGAACTCTGCGATTTAGTTGAAGAAGCATTACTATCTGAGTTTGAGAGAATTTCTGACAAGGGTGGTGTTTTGGGTGCTATGGAAAGTATGTATCAACGATCACAGATACAAGAAGAATCTTTGTATTATGAATCCCTTAAAGACTCAGGAGAACTACCTATTATTGGAGTTAATACTTATATCGCTGATAATATAGATGAACAAATGAATGCAGAAATAGAGTTAACTAGAGCTTCAAATCAAGAAAAAGATGCTCAAATTGATCGATTAAATGAATTTAAAAAACTAAATGCGAGTCAGTGTAGCCTACAGCTTGAAAAGATAAAAAATGCAGCTCTTCGTAATGAAAATATATTTGAACAACTTCTTGAAGCAACTCAATTTTGTTCTCTAGGTCAAATTACAGATGTTCTTTATGAAATTGGTGGCCGCTATAGAAGGAATATGTAATGAAAAAATCAAAAGTTTATACTAGAAGCGGTGATAATGGAGAAACTTCTCTTGTTAGTGGTTCTAGAATTTTAAAATCGGATCTACGTATTGATCTTTATGGCGAAGTCGATGAATTAAACTCATGGATAGGACTTGTGTTAGCAGGTAATGATGAAAACAGTAAGGTACATAAGTTATATGAAAAAGTACAAATTGCGTTATTTGATTTAGGGTCACGATTGGCCTGCGAAGAAAGTCATTGGGAAAAATATAATCTACCCCAAATTGATTCGAATTTGATTACTGAACTTGAAAAAAATATTGATGAGCTAGATAATGAGCTAGAACCTCTTCGCTCATTTATTCTTCCAGGTGGGAGTCAAGCAGCAGCAACAACTCATGTTACTCGTACGAGATGTCGTAAGGTGGAAAGATTACTAGTACTCTTTAAAGAAGAGGGTCATAATGTACCAAAGTATTCTCTAGAGTTACTTAATAGATTATCAGATCATCTTTTTATTTATGCTAGATATCTTAATAAAGTAACTGGTAAAAAAGAAAAGCTATGGCTACCTAGTCAAAATGCTTAGTATAGCCTGATAACCTTTCACCTATAGAACCGCTTGAAATACTTTTGTTAATTTTGTGAAAAAGCATTGGAATAGCAAATATAACGGCAATTGCAATATAGGTATCGGTACTAAAATTAATCTGTATATTATTGGTACTATAAAGTTTTTGTAATTCAGGAAAGCTAAAGTAGGAAATAACGATAGCTACAGCAAAAATTAAAAGTGTAGAAATATAGTCTATAAGATTACTATAAAGAATAAGACGATCAATTTGCTTTTCTGTGAGTTTTTCCTCATTGCCTAGATGACCTGGTAGCTCCTTAGCTGATTGTCGACTTACAATATCAGTCTTAGTTAAACTAACTTTTTTGCGTTCAAGTTTTAGAAACGGTACTTCATCAGTGTTTACCCTCTTTTTGTTAATTGGATCAATATCCTGATTTTCAACTTTAGTTAGCATTTTTGTAATATAATTAGAATTGTGACTAGGATGTAAATAAATATAAGATTGACCAATTCTAATACGGTCATTAGCGTAAAAGCGTTGTTTTCTGATTCTAATACCATTTATAAAAACACCATTTTTAGAGTTGAGATCTTCAACAAACACTGTCTCTTTAATAAAACTAATTTTACAATGAAGAGAACTACAAAGCTCATCATTAACTTTGATTTGTGATTTGCTGGTACTTCTTCCAAGTGAAATAGATTTTCCCATTTCTAGACTGAAATCAGCAAGGGTGTTATCAGTTTGTTCAATAACTAATTCAATTGTATTCATTTCCAAAAATCCTGATGGTAGTCAAAATGACATAAGTTTTTAATTAATTGTAGATAAGTGTGAATTTTATTAGAGAATTGGTACTCTGGTACGATATACATTCCCCACAAGTGAGAAGCTAAGATAATATCAGCTATACTTAACTGATTTGACCTATAAAATGGTTGTAGATGACCTTCTAACTTATTCAGGAGAGTATCTAATTTACTGATATGTTTAGATTGATGCTTCACTAGGTCTTTAAACGGTCCACGTTTTATTTCTTTTTTCTTTTGAAAATACTGTCTTGATATTTCATTAAATTCAGGAGTCCAAATCCAATAAGGCATGGCCAAGGAATGTACCTCGCTTCCTATTAAAGATAGTAGATCTTCAATTTCCTCTGTATTGTCTTCATAAATATTAAATGGAATTTTATTATCAACATCAAGATATTTAATAATATCTAGACTTTCATTCATATGATGACCGTTTCTGTCGGTTAGTATGGGGAGCATTTTTACGCCAGTTAATGATAGAGGTGTCTTTTCATCATCATAGGGCAAGATGACTGACTCATAAGGTACTTCAAGGTAAGCTAAAGCAAACCTAACCCTGACACAGAAAGGGCAATGGACGTAATGGTATAATTTCATAATATAAATTCCTATAAATATTATAAAGTGAAAATTAATTTTTTGGAATTTATTTGATAAGTATTTGTAATTATATTAAATGAATATCAATATTCAAAATATAGTAAATTGTGTTAAAATAAGGTAAAAAAAGGCTTGAATATGAGTGAAATAGTACATGTAACAGAAAAAGCAATTGATCAAATAAGAAACATCTTCTCAAGTGAAAAGCCAGGACCGTCTAAAGGGTTAAGATTAGCAGTTGTTGGTGGTGGATGTTCAGGACTACAATATAAAATTGAATTTTCTGAG
>CAYFHZ010000476.1:0-2903 GCA_964342535.1 uncultured Bacteriovoracaceae bacterium
ATTAAGAGAAGAGATAAGGTCATTGAGAATCAAAAAGAAACTATCACTGAACAGTTAGAAACGATCGCAATCAAAGATGATACGATCCTAGAAAGAGATAGAACTATTGAGATGAAGGAAGAGCAAATTGCTGATCTCGATCAAGAAGTAGAGCAAAAAGAAAAAGTAATAGCACAAAAAGATTCTATAATTGAAGAGAAGCAACAAATACTCAAAGAAAAGCAAAAACTTATTACAAATCTTAATAAAGACATAAAAAATAAGAAAAGTCAGATTCGAATTAATGAGATCAAAATTTCTAAAATTAACCAAAGCTTAAGTGAGCAAGTTAAAAAATTACAAAAAGAAAGAAAGAAACAAAAAATTTCCAAGAAGCGTTATTTACAAAAAATGAAGGCTTTAAAGAAAAAATCAAATGCTGAAATTGCAAAACTTTCCAAAAAGAACAAGAACATCAAGCGTAAACTTGTAAGTGTCAACACTAAAATTAGTCAAGCTAATAAACAACTTGAAAAGGCCAATGAAACGATTGCACAACAAGAATCACAAAAAGAAAAACTTAGTCAGGAGCTAAGTTCGGTACAAGATCAAAAGGCACAATTGGATGCTGAGTTAAATAAAGTGCAAAACGAAGTGGCACAAACGAAAGCTGAGTTGGAAGAAACGAAGCAACAGTTTCAGTCACAGATTAGTGATCTACAAGGTCAAAAAAGCCAACTTGAAGCTCAAAGAAAAAAATTACAAAATCAGAAAAACTTACTTGCTTCCCAAAAGAAAGAATTGGCACAAATCAATAATCAGTTAGCTAAAGTTAATACGAAGCTTGATACAGAGAAAAAACAACTTACTAATGTTACAGCACAACTTCAGCAAGAAAAAGATCGTTTGGCCCAAGAAAAGAATGCGCTTAAAGGGAAAAATGAAAAACTTTCTGGAGATCTTGCAAAGGCACAAGAGGTTATCAATGCTAAAAAGGCACTTGCTAAGCGAATCTCTGATAACTTTAGAAAAGCAGGAATTAAAGCGGATGTAGATGCTAAGACAGGTGAGGTGGTACTTGCTTTTGGAGATAGCTTTTTTGATAGTGGTCGCTCAAACCTTAAGCCAACGATGAAAAAGACTCTAAATAAATTCATGCCGATTTATGCAGAATCAATATTTAAAGATCCTAAGATTGCAGAAAAAATTAAATCAGTTGATATTATTGGTTTTGCTTCCCCAACTTATGCAGGTAAATATGTAAATCCAAACAGTTTGAAGGCCAAAGATAAAAAAGCAATTGAGTTTAATACGAATTTATCAATTGAAAGAGCAAAATCAGTTTTTAATCATATTATTGATACAAATAAACTTCAGTATTCTCAGCAGAAAAAAATCACTCCTCTGTTGAAAGTATCTGGGCGAAGTTACTTTAGTGGTGCACTTAAAGGAAGAGCTCCAGCTGGAGATATGTCTCAAAAAGAATTTTGTTCAAAGTACGATTGTAAAAAAGAACAAAGAGTTATTATTAAGTTTGAATTAGATCAAAGATAGAATGGGGTAATGTATGTTTTCACAAGAAACGATTAAAGGTTTTATTGATTTTTTAACAGAAGATTTGGCAGTATTTCTTTTACCGGCCATGCTTTTTGCATTTATGGTTGGTCTTGGGCTTAGAGTTCTCGTTTATTTTACAGTAAGTAGAGAACTTTGGTTTGCGAAAGAGTTTTATAAAAGGGCCCATGATTATCTTGATTCAAAAGGTGGAGGAGATAAAGATTTATCGTTTTATGTATCGATGAAGTTTATTCTTGAAAAAACCTATTATGAACTTTTTGTTGTTCGAGCATATTTAAAACGTAGAAAGCCTGATGCTGTTATGGCCTTCTCTGATCGAATTTTTTTAATTCAAGAGGGATGTGCTCGTTTAGTAAAAGAATCGTTAAGACAGATTAGATATTTACGTTATAATGTAGAAAGACCAAGGTTTATTGAGTTAACAAAAAATGTATTTGATAATAATCCTTGTTTTAAAAATGTTGTAGGAATACTTCCTGTTCAATCTTTACATGATGTTTTAAATATATTACCCGGAATTTTTATTGTTGGTGGTATTTTTGGTACATTTCTTGGAATTATGGGGGCCTTACCTGAACTTGGTAATATGAAACTTGAAGATGTTGAAGGTGCAAAAGTTATCATGGATAATTTCCTAAAAAGTATTTCATTTTCCATGAGTACATCTATCATTGGAATTATTGTTTCTGTCTTAATGACATTTGTAAATACAATGTTAGATCCAGAAAAATTATTTTTAAAGACAATAAATAAATTTGAAAATTCGATGGAATTATTATGGGATTGTTGTGAAAGTAATGTTTTACCTAAAGATATTCCAGGTTTTGATGAGCACCGAGATCCAATCGAAGCACTTGCTGAAGACGCAATTGAAAGTCAATTAAGTGCAACAGGAAGCCTTAAGGCAATGGCATCCGAGAAAGTAAATCATTTTAAACAACAAAAACGCTCATTAGCTGATGATAAGAAAGAAGACATTACAACAAATGAATCATCTCAAGAGGTTGTAGAAGAAAAACCAGAAGAAAAGATTGAGTCAAGTCATGAAGATGTTGAAAAGGCATCTTAATTAGAGGAAAAAATTGAGTTTAGAGAGAAAATTTAAAATATTTTCGAATACCCATGGGCCAAGTGAATTTAACTTGGCCATTGGCGAATATATTGTTGGAAGGGGGCGTAAAGTTGACCTTTCTATTTCTCATCATTGTTTAAGCCGAAAGCATTTAAAAATTATAGTGACAGATAAAAATGTCATTCTTATTGATTTAGAAACGACAAATGGTACATGGCTTAATGATGTATCATGCAAGGCCAATGAACAATATATTCTGGGACCTGATGATCGT
>CAYFHZ010000477.1:0-2900 GCA_964342535.1 uncultured Bacteriovoracaceae bacterium
TGATTTTGGAACTGGACGATGTGATTTCCCTAAGGGTTCTGCGGAAGATCTCTACAATTCAGTTCATGAAAAGCTATACAAGCTTCCAGATAGCACAAGAGTTTTCGTAGGACATGATTATCAACCTGGTGGTCGTGAGCTTAAATATGAAACAACAATTGGAGAAAGTAAAAAAGCTAATATTCAATTAAAAGCAGAAACGTCAAAAGAAGAGTTCATCAAATTCAGAACAGAGCGTGATGCGGTTTTAAACCCTCCTAAACTTTTACTTCAAAGTATTCAAGTAAATATCGATGCTGGACATTTACCAAAAGAAGAAGAGAACGGAACGGCTTATCTAAAATTCCCTATCAATCATCAATAATTATGAAGGGTCGCATAAGCGACCCTTTTTTATAACTCTAAAAATCTAGATACAATATCGTTTGAGCTTAAACCATGTTTACTATACAGCTCATCTGCTTGGTATGCTGATTGTCCAAAAGTCCCTTGCACAGCTAATGAGTCTAGTCTTACTGAAATATTATTTCGGTGCAGTAAATGTGATAATTGAGCACCAAGACCTCCTACCATTTGGTGATCTTCAATTGTTAACACTTTTGAAGAATTTGCAATGGCCAATTTAATAACTTCTGTATCCATAGCATTCACCTGTCCATAATTAACAACTGAGACATTTTTCCCCTGAGAGCTAAGTTTATCTGCTGCCTCAAGAGCTTTAAATAATAATGGTCCAGCAGAAACTAAAACTCCATCACGACCTTCTCTAATAAGTTGATTCTGTCCTAAGGTCGGTTTTGATTTAGCTTCTAAAGAAGTAACAAAATTTTCTCTACCGACATAAAAGATATATGTATTAGCTTTTTTACCAGCTTCTCTATTAGTTTTAATATCTTTAATAGCTTCATACATTAAAATTTCTGCTTCTTCAGAAGTAGAAACAATAATCACTTTTGTATTAGGAATAGAACTCATTGCACTTAAATATGTTAAAGACTGATGACTTGCACCATCTGCTGCATCTTGAAATCCAGTATGGCTAAAAACTGCAATCATCGGGCAATCAGATAGTGATGCCATTATAAAAGGGAGGTTACCTTTCGTTACACCAAACGCTGCAAAAGTATCAACAACAGGAATATATCCAGCTTTTGAGAGTCCAGCAGCATGCCCAACCATATTAGACTCAGCAATTCCTATATCTAGCGCAGCTTGAGGACATTCACTATGAAAAGGGGCCATCCCTGTTGAACCTTGTAAATCTGAAGAGATTGATAAAACAGGATAACCTTCATTGAAAGCTTTGATTGCTGCTCTTGCAAAACCTGCTTGAGCTTTCTCTACTTTCGCTGCTGACGAGCTTGTTGATTCAGGCTTCACAGTAAGCTCATTTGCCCACTCAGTAAACTCTTGTGGAACATCATTATGACATACTTCTGCAAGAAAGCTGTGAATATCTTCCGAGTAAGCCTTCAATGGAAAACCATGTCCACCAGATTTAGATTCCTCTGTTTTCTTAACTCCGTAACCTTTAACGGTCTTTAACCATATAAATACTGGTTTGGATTGAGCTGCTAGTTCATTGGCTTTTTCAAATACATGATAACAAGCTTCTAAGTTGTTACCATTCTCCACTTTCAATGTTTCCCAACCTAATGTTGAAAAAGATTCAAAAGTTTTAGTCATATCAAAACTATCTTCATTAATTCTTCCAGACAATTTAGTATTATTATCGCTTATAACTAAAATAAATGGATTAATAAGACCTTTGGCGCGAAGACCAGGTATTGCAGCAAAAGATTCTTTTGCCTCACCTTCCATCGCTGCACCATCACTCATCGTTGCTATCGTGACTCTATTGTTATTAGCAAGTTTATCAGCATGAGCAAGGCCTTGAGCTTGTGGTAAGGATGAGCCTAAAGGACCATTACTGAGAAGAACACCTTCTGGGTATAAATGTGACTCTCCATGCCCTGTTAACTTGGATGAAATAGAACGGAATCCTTTTAAGGTCGCTATATCAAGTCCACCGAATCCGAGATTAGCTCTCAGGGAATAAATTCCGTTTTCTGCATGTCCGATATCATTTACAAAGTTAAAATGGTCAAACCAATTTGAAGTCTTAAAAATATAAGCATGAATAGCACTCATCATCTCCATCATAGCAGCAGGACCACCCCAATGACATGCCGCGCCACCATTAACTGCACCTAAATTCATAAGTGCAAGCATTCCTCTCGTCTTGTCTGGGTCAGCACAAATAATATCTTGTCCTTGAGAAGATTTTATCTTCTTTGCAAACATCGGTTTTAGATCGTTAGCATTTGATAGTTTTGTTTTTAAATTCAATGATTTAATGCTCATCTCAAGTCCTTTTTAACAGTGGTTAATTTGAAAGTATTTAATAATATCACTACTAAGGTGGCAAGGTATTTTAAGAAAGAACTTCATTAAGAAAATTTTGCAAATTACTAATTTTAATCAATTATGACTTGCATTATTGATGTTTTAAATATAATTTATCTCCTCAATTTAAGAAACAAATTAAAAAAGGATATAAAAATGGCACGTACATGTGATTTAACTGGAAAAAGAAGACTTAAAGGACATAAAGTTTCTCACTCGAACATTAAAACAAAAATGCAACAAGAAGTTAATCTTCAGACAAAAAGGATCTTTGATCCTGAAACAGGAACGACTGTTAAGTTAAGACTTTCAGCTAAAGCAATTAGAACTTTAGATAAAGTTGGGTCTCTTTCTAAGTTTTTAAGAAAGTACGGACCTACTGCTTAATTAAAAAACTTTGATTCTAAAGATAGTAAAAGCCCATCGAAGATGGGCTTTTTCTCAACTTTGGACATAATTTTCCATTAATTCTTATTCGAACCTTTCTTTTTTAT
>CAYFHZ010000478.1:0-2896 GCA_964342535.1 uncultured Bacteriovoracaceae bacterium
TGTCGGTTTAGATAAAGATGGTGTTCCTCATTTAAGAATCGAACAAAGAACACCAAGTGCAGGGCCAACAGTCAAAGACTCAATTGCCAACTCAATGTTCTTTATTGGTGTTGTCGATTACTTAGCAAAGATGGACGTTCCCCCCGAAGATCTTATTCCATTTCATGAAGCGATTCATAATTTTTATAAAGCTTCACGGCAAAGTTTTTTCTGCCAAGTTCGATGGATTGATGGTGAACTTCATGATATAAGGGATTTGCTACAATACGAAATATATCCTCATGCCAGACAATGTCTGATAAATAGAGGAGTAGATGAAGAAGAAGTTCAAATGTACATGGACAATATCATTCTTCAAAGAATCAAAAAAGGCGTGAACGGCGCTGTTTGGCAAAAAGCATTTATCCATATGAAAGGAAAGAGATTTCAAGAATTAATGGAATGCTATATTGAAAATCAAAAAACAGGCAAACCAGTTCACGAATGGGAAATTAATTAGTGAAGTTGAATATTTTAGAATCATTTCCAGAAGAGTTATTGCACCTTGATGTAAAAGACGTTCATTCGTTGCTCAAAGGACCTACTTTATTTCATTTAAAGGGAGAAAAAAAGGAAGCAGTTTTTCTTTCAACTCTTTTACATGCTAATGAGACTACAAGTTTTTATATGCTCCAAAGGCTTATAAAAAAATATCAAAATAAACAACTTCCAAGAGATCTTATTATTTTTATTGGAAATACATTTGCTGCAAGGGAAGGACTAAGACATCTTCCTGGACAAGCAGATTTTAATCGTATTTGGGAAGAGGGAGATAAACCTGAAAATATGCTTGCGATGGATGTTGTTTCCTATGCTAAAGAGTTTCCACTTTTTGCGAGTATAGATGTTCATAATAATACAGGAAAAAATCCCCACTATGCTTGTATGAATGTTTTAAAAGAATCTTTTCTTAATCTAGCATCCCATTTTGGCTCACATACTGTTTATTTTACTGAACCTCATAATGTTCATTCAATGGCATTTTCAAAAATCTGTCCTGCGGTAACAGTTGAAGCCGGCCTACCTGGAGCTGAACTTGGAATTCAAGCCTCATTAGAATATGTTGATAAAATTCTTCATATGGAAAGCTTAAGTCTTAATCCTAAACGACCAGAGACCTATGTTCATCATACTATTGCGAGAATGAAGGTTGATCACATGGCACGAGTTGACTTTGATTATAATATTGAGAGTGAAAGTGATCTTAGTTTTTTAAGTGATCTTGATTATCGCAATTTTGAAGAGATTAGTGAGGGAACTGTTCTTGGTTATGTTAAAAACCCTAAGCTTATTTCTGTGGTAGATGACTTTGGCCATGAAATTACTGATGAGTATTTTCGCTTTGAAGATAATAAACTTATATGCGCTAAAAGCTTTATTCCCTCGATGTTCACAAAAGATGTTTATGTTATGAAAGAGGACTGCCTTGGTTATATTATGGAAACCATGGAAGTTTCTTTATGAATTTATGTATAAAATTTAATAATATTAGTCAGTTATAATTATTTCACCCCCCCCTCATCAATAGCATCATTTTTTAAGCGTATGTTTAATTTACATATTAACCTCTTTGATGTTGCGCTGCAGTAATGCACTGTATTAGTTCCTTTTTATAAAAAATAAATGACTTGGAGAATATTATGAAAAAACTACTAATATCTTTAACGCTTCTTGGATCAATTACATCCTATGCAAATAGTTGCTTCGTTTCAAATGTTGGACTACATGGTGACCATGCTCCTGATAGAGATGAAACAGCAAGGCAAGCGGAATTACAGGGGTTGTTTTATGATGCTCTTTCTGAAATTGGATACCATAAAATTGATACTACAAGAGATGAAATACCAAGAAATTCTAAAGTAATAAGTATTGGTCTTAATATGGGGGTTGGAGCTGATTGGAGTGATTATCCTCAAATGACATTAATGTCGACAGATTCAATATTTAAAAAAATCTCTCATAAGCTTAAGGTCATTTATGCAGATTATAATATGAAATATATTCCATATACTTCTGTAAAAGTTAGTGAATACCATTTCACAAGTGATCAGGATTATAACAAATATTCAGCATATATGGGAGAGCTTGATTCTGAAGGACGGTACAAGGATACAAATTCTTATGGAGTCTCTTTAAGTTTGTACACTGATTCTAAAGAAATAATGCACTTATTAGATGAAGGTGAAGAAGCATCATCGTACTCAGCAAGAACTTATAATGATCATTTTGAGATTTTGAGAAATTTTAAAGATCAAGTAATCAGTCAATTAACTCCATGTCACGAACATGGTAAATAGGGGAACTCAAATGAAAAAATTATTATTTGTTTTATCAGTATTATTATCCTTCACGGCATATAGTGCAGGGAACTCACAAGTAAAATTGAGCAAATGTGTTATTGAAGATTATAATAATGCTATTTCAAAAGATGTTAAAGAAATATTAGGTCAACTAGGATATTCTTTTTCTGACTCTCAAGCTGATTCTAACTTAAATCTTTACTTAGAAGAAAGTTGTGGTCAGGATGCAGGATTTGCTGTGTGTATGGTCTCAATAGTAGGTAATATCGATGGTCATGAGGTTTATACTAACTCATCTTGGATTGAAAGTGATACAAATCCGTTCCAGTTGTTATACAGAGTAGCCCTAAATAAGTTAAATAAATCCCATATTAAAAACTTTGAAAGTTGTGAGACGATTCTTAATAGAAGTGCACAATAGTTTTTTAAAGAGTTGGATCTAGGTCTAAAATTTATGACTTAGACTTATTTAGATTAGAAAGAACATAGAGATAATGACTTTATAACTGCCTTATATAAATGGGGTTAAGGTATGAATATACTTGTTAAGTCATACT
>CAYFHZ010000479.1:0-2894 GCA_964342535.1 uncultured Bacteriovoracaceae bacterium
TGCTGAGGCATGTGCAGAATATATGCATTTCGAAGTAAGAACAAAGCACTGGGGTTATACTCCAAAAGAAAATTTATCTGCCATTGATCTTATAAAAGAAAAATATAAGGGAATTAGACCAGCTCCTGGATATGCGGCATGCCCTGACCACTCAGAGAAGAAAAAGCTTTTCAATTTACTTGATGGACAGAGTATTGGTGTATCCCTTACTGAGTCATGTGCCATGACACCTGCATCCTCTGTTAGTGGGTGGTATTTCTCCCATCCGGAAGCAAAATATTTTAATGTTGGTAAAATAGGTAAAGATCAGTTAAAAGACTATGCTGAACGAAAAAATTTATCGCTAAATGAAACTGAGAAATGGCTAAGACCAATTCTAGAATAAAGGCTTAACAAAAATGACAAAAGTTGTAGATCATATAAAAAATGCAAATGGAAAAACTTTATTTTCAATAGAAATACTTCCACCAATGAAAGGTGCAGGAATACAAAAATTGTTTGATCAAATAGAACCGCTTATTGAATTTGATCCTAAATTTATAGATGTCACTTATCACAGGGAAGAATATATTTACAAAAAAAGAGAACATGGACTCCTAGAGAAGGTTCCAACGAGAAAACGTCCAGGCACAGTTGGCATTTGTGCTGCCCTTATGAATAAATTTCATATTGATACTATTCCGCATATTATTTGTGGTGGGTTTACGCGAGAAGAAACAGAAAATGCTCTGATTGACCTTCAATTTCTTGGAATAGATAACGTCTTGGCCTTAAGAGGTGATGCTATAAAAACAGAAGGTAGATTTAATCCAACTCCTGGTGGACATCATTACGCCACAGACCTTATTAAACAAGTCAAATCAATGAATGAAGGTCATTACCTTAACCAAGAAGTTGAAAATGCATTCCCAACAAATTTTTGTATCGGAGTTGCAGGTTATCCAGAAAAGCACTTTGAAGCCCCTAACTTAGATAATGATATAAAATATTTGAAGAAGAAAGTAGAACTTGGAGCAGAGTATATTGTGACTCAAATGTTCTTTGATAATGAAAAATATTTTTCATTTGTAGAAAGGTGTCGTCAAGAAGGAATTACCATTCCTATTATTCCTGGCCTTAAACCACTTTCTACAAAAACTCAATTGACTGTTTTACCTAGTATATTTCATATCGATTTGCCTTCAGAACTTGTTGAGCAAGTGGAAAGATGCAAAAATAATGATGAGGTAAGAGAGATTGGGATTAAGTGGGCCATTCAGCAATCAAAAGATCTTAAGGCAAAGGGTGCACCTTGTCTTCATTATTACTCTATGGGAAAGTCGGATAATATAGTTAAGATTGTTAAGGAGATTTTCTAATGCTACCTTTTGGAAAAGCCGTAGTTATCATACCTACATATAATGAAATTGATAATATCCAAAAAATGATAACAACTGTCTTTGGACTATACTCCGATATACATGTTTTAATTATTGATGATGGCTCACCAGATGGAACTGCAGATATTGTAAAAAAAGCTCAAGAGACTCATCAGAACTTACATCTCATACAAAGAACAGGAAAATTAGGACTTGGAACTGCTTACATAACAGGTTTTAAGTGGGCCTTGGATAAAGGTTATGAATTTATTTTTGAAATGGACTGTGATTTTTCTCATGATCCAAAAGATCTTGAAAAGCTTTTAGAAGCTGCTCAATCAAATGATCTTGTTATTGGCTCTAGATACATAGATGGTATTAGAATTATTAATTGGCCTTTTAGGCGCCTACTACTTTCTTATTGTGCCAGTATCTATACCAGAATAATTACAGGGTTAACTATATTAGACGTAACAGGTGGTTTCAAATGTTTTTCCGCCAAGGCCCTTCGCAAGCTCAACCTAGATAAAATTATTTCTAATGGATATTCATTTCAAATAGAACTTAATTTTAAAATTTGGGCCTTGGGTCTACAAATAAAAGAAGTACCTATTATCTTTACTGAACGTAGAGATGGTCAATCCAAAATGAGTGGTGGAATTGTTAAAGAAGCTATATTCGCTGTTATTTGGCTAAGGGTTAAAAAAGTTTTGGGAACGTTACTTAAATAATGAATTTTTTGAATCAAATTGATACAAGCTTTTTTCTATTTTTAAATAATCTTCATCACCCCAGTCTGGACTTTATTATGCTTCAGTTATCCTATAATTATATTATTATGGGAATACTTCTACTACTTCTCTTATTTTGGTCTTATTACAAATTTAAAAAAAATGTCTTTCTCGTTTTTCTGTTTTTAGGACTAGGCTTTGGCGCTAGTGATGCTATTTCCAGCAGAGTTTTAAAAGATAATATAAAAAGATTAAGGCCATGTCATCAGCAGGAACTCAAAGACAAAGTTTACCTCGCTGGCAAAAACTGCTGGGGAGGAAAGTATGGGTTTGTCTCATCACATGCTTCAAACTCATTTATGATTTCTACATTTTTCATTCTACTCTTTGGTTTTTCTTTTAAATATTTTTGGCTTTGGTTCTATTCATTGCTTGTCTGCTACTCTCGAATATATCTTGCAAGACATTTTCCTGGAGATATTTTAGGAGGAATGGTACTCGGTATTTTTTGTGCTTTAATAAGTTTTAAGTTTTATAAAATAGTTGAAGCTAAAATCATTCAGAAATATTAATGTAAATATGATTTCCTTCAGTTTTTAATTTTTTAATCTCTAAATTTTCAATCATTCTCATAACAATACTTCGGACTGAGAAGATTCCAACTTTAGCTTTTTGCAAATGGATATGTAAGACTTTACCTTCTGAAATGGACTCAACAACTCCAGAAATTCTTGGCCATAAATTTAGGTATGAGTCCAATTTTGCAGACCCACTAAACTCCCCTTCTTTTATATCAAGTTGTATT
>CAYFHZ010000480.1:0-2886 GCA_964342535.1 uncultured Bacteriovoracaceae bacterium
TGATTTATTCTCAAGATAAAATCATAGGATCTTATATTATTGATTTAAGCACTTTTATAGATAATGATCTTTTTTTCCGGCAGTTTCTAATGTAGATCATTCTTATCTTTTTCATCTTAATAAAAATATACCAAAAAATATCACTTTTCATCATCCCATATCAAATATGTTTCTACAGTATAAAGTAGACAAGAAAGGATTATATGAAATAAAAGATTTAAAAGAACTTGGACAATGGGATATCTATTTAAATAATACTTTTGTCACAAATATGAAAGTTATAGAATCCTATCATTTGGATGTTTTTACTACTAAAAAGAAAAAGATTACAATTCAGAACTTTTCTGGAGAAAGTATTGAGATACCTTTTTCAACATTTGATAAATTGAAGACAATTCCTTTTATGGGACTCGTCGATTCTCAAGATTTTCTCAATCAATTAAAATCAAAAACGATTAAGTCATATCCATTAAAAAATAAATCAATTATGACAAAAAGATTAAAAGAAAATTATTTTTTTGATCTGAATGGGAATCGATATTTTTTCTCCCAGAAATTAGGTGTACTCCCAAGCCTATCATTAAATAAAGTCGTTTCTGATTTAGCTGCACTTACTAGCACTGATAGTGAATCTTATTCTCTTGATAATTTATTTATATATAAAAGATCTTTTTTAAATATTTTAACTGAAAAGCAATATGACTTAAAAGATAATGAGATTATTTTAAAAGATAAAAAATCTATTGATAATCTTTTTGGCCACTGGCAGGATAATAATTGTGAGAGAGAAGAGAAGAGAGACTATTACCAAATTAAAAAATCTTTTTACAAAAAGTCATACCTAGGTTCTATTTCTTTACCTGATGATCTTTCAATTTCTCCTTCAAATACGGAAATTGTAGCTCAGAAATTAATCCCATTAGAGAATGATTTAACTATTCAGGATGATAAAGTTACTGTGAATCAAAATATTAAAGAAAAAAAACTATGTCTTTATCAATTTTAGGGGAGAGTTATTATCTCTCCCCAATACTTATTATTCACTAAGGTAGATAGCATGTTGATCAATATTGATAGCTTCTAATTCTTCCTCTTCTTCAGGAGCAAGTATTAATGATTTATTATTTTCTACAACTTCTTCGGCTTCATCATTAAAGAGGGAAAGTGATTCAAAAACAAATTGATCATTTTCAGCAGTCATCGCTCTATATAAAGTTCTTCCATTATCTTCAAGTCTTAGTCTTCCTAATTGATATCCAATATATTTTGGAGTATTGATTTCTACAGTATAACCATCTATAATTTGCCAATCAACTCCAGCTTCAAATTGTATAAAATCACTTATATTGTCAGCACTAAGGCCCACATTTGTTCCACCAACTTTTGAAATAGTAATGGTCATACTATCAGTAATCAAGGCTTGTATTATAAACCCAACATCATCAAGATAGAGTTTACAAACATCTGACATAGATTCCACGTACCAATTCGTAATATCTAGTGAGGACATATATTCAACAGTAAGTCCATTGAGTTGAATTTGAACATTATGACTTTTATCTAATCCTAGTCCCGCTGAGAATAAGGCCGTACCAAAAACAGTAAAACCTAAATTTCCTTGAAAATTATAACTATATGTTCGATTAAAATATTGTCTGTCATACTGGCGTGGTACAACATCCGATGGAAAGCATTCTTCAGCTGATGCAATATAGGCAAGTGTACTAGGTGATCCCGCTAGCATTGTTCCTGTTCCAGAACTATCCAACGGATTGATATGTCCAATGTGGCCATATTCTTTGACGAGTCCATTTAGAGCACTTACAGGATCGTCGGTAATTGCGTCCTCACAACTTGTAAATCCCAAAAAAAGAAAGGGAAGAGAGAGTAATGCTTTTTTAGATGTAGAGAGAGATTTTTTCATGGTTCCTCCAGGCTTTTCAGAACGAAAAGGTAAGAATGAATCATCAGAAGAGAGATCTGATGGGATAAGGAATTTTTGAGATTATTTAATTTGTGCTTGAATGAGTTTTAATCATACTAGCACAAATTAAAAAATTTACTATGAGTAATTTTGAAAAAATCTAGTTTTAAAATATTTTCTGATAGTTAGTAACGAGCAATAAGAGATGTTGTATAGTTAAAATCCAGATATTTGTTTCCAGAAATATTTGGTTGATTGTCGTAGATCCCTCTATAGGCCATTTTTAGAGAAAATATATTATTTAATAATACTGAAAGGGAAGGTTCAAAACTTACAATATAATCATCAGGCTCAGTGAAGTTAGGAAGATATTCTACCCAAAACTTAGATGAAAGGGCCTCAGATATTTTTTTGTCGTACTCAATGAAGAGTCTCCCCTTGTTATCATATTTGATGGAGTCTTCAGTTGTCTCTGGTTGTGCTTTATGTTCAACTGTGTATCTATAACCAAGTTCTACAAATAAATTCTGCTGATCTGTTTCTATAACTTTGTATTTTCCACCGATATCGTAGTTATCTCTTTGATCAAAACCTGAAAACTTATCACCTTCAAATTGAATTTGAGTAAAAAAGTTAAATCGTTTTGTAAGATTTCTTTCAAGCTTCAGAGCAATATCCCAATTTCTTGCAGATTCTACATCTTGAAGCGAGCCATTATCGTCCTCTGTTTCGTAAGTACTAAGGAAGTAATGTCCTCCTAAAGTAAAGATGTAATTCTTAGTCAAAATACTTGATTGTGTTTTTAAATTATATGATTCTACATTTGAATTTCCTCCAGTTTGTATGAAGGTAAGTTCAGATTCATTTTTGACACTTTCTATTGACGCCAAGGCGGGGATACTAAAAAAAGTAAAAAAGCATAATAATTTGTGTAGCATTAACTGTCTCCTTGTGCTGTTTCT
>CAYFHZ010000481.1:0-2875 GCA_964342535.1 uncultured Bacteriovoracaceae bacterium
ATTATAATCAGTTCTATCTTGGGGGAATTTCCCCACCGTAGTCAGGCGGTTAGAATGTCATATTATACGACCTTAAAAGTCTCTACCCAACTTTTACTATACATTAAAGTTATTTTTTATAAACATATTGGCCCGTTTTCTTATTGTTCTATAGTACAGAGGTAGGAATAGATAATTTGAAAGTTCCCTAGTTAATCTTATTAGAATTGAAAAATAATTTGTTTGAGTCGTATAGTTCCTAGTAAGTTCTTTCCCCTCTCCTCCATATCTATTAATAGGCTCCGGAAAAAAAGCCTTATTAATGATTGGAATTTTCTCTCTTAGTAATATTATGTCATTTTCTCTTTTCGCGAGTTTTGAATTTCCAGGATACCTAGGAGTACCGACCCAGTTCAAATTAATATTGACCTCTCCTAGAGAATTTACTTGGTGCTGCCAATACCTTGGAAGAAATAATAAATCACCAGGTTTTGTCTTGAATTTATATGCTTCAACATTTTTTGGTAAATCTATCAACTCTCCTTTCATTACAATATACATAAAAGGAATATTTCGAAGTGGAGTATTTGGCGAAATAATAATCCACTCTTTTAAACCTCTATACTGCAAATTGAGTCCATGAATACTATTCCCATCATAATGGGTAAGTGTTTTATGTCCTCCTGGCTGTAAAAAAACACGAAAATTTTCTTCCCTCGTTGATATTTCATCTCTTTGCATAAGATCTTTTACAAATGTCGGTGTTAGACTTTCATCAGAAATGGCATCATACCAACCTGCTTGTTTACTAGAACTTTTTTGGAATTGTTTTTTTATTTCAGCAACTGTTAAGTATTGATTAGTAATTGAAACATTTGAAATAATAACTGGCTTTTCTTTCAACCAATAGTTTGTAATAAAATCTTCATAATCAAAATTTTTATAGTCAATTCTTTCAATTTCTTTGAACATTATTGCCTCAGAATCCATTGTTAAGGTTTTTACTTCTACCAAATACGATATATGAATTAAGAATTTTGTGAAAGAGAGTCGTTCGGTTTAGTTCTGTTTCCAAATATAACCATCTAAAATATAATGAATAGCTTGTGGTAATGTTAATAAAGGTACAATTAAAGATAGTAGAGCAGAATCTGATAAAACACTTACATGGTCAAAAAATGGGAAAACACTAATATGGTCTTTCCAAATAAAAATATCCCAAAGCCCTTCTTCTAGGTACCCTATGCTAAATAAAAAGATAAAAATCGTGTAAGTCGGAAAATGAGACCACCAAACTATTTTCTTACGCTCTTTTATATCATAGTGATAAATAAGAGCAAAATAAGGAATACCATGGGAAACAACATTTGTTATGGTAAAGGCCCAATCGGTTTTGATCCACACAA
The DNA here is from genome assembly GCA_964342535.1 of uncultured Bacteriovoracaceae bacterium. Classification (GTDB taxonomy): domain Bacteria; phylum Bdellovibrionota; class Bacteriovoracia; order Bacteriovoracales; family Bacteriovoracaceae. The sequence continues at coordinate 1,386 of CAYFHZ010000481.1, forward strand.
TTCCAATCCACCAAGAGAGACATGTCCCAAAAACAAGTAAGTTTTTAGGACTATAGAGTTTATTTTTTAAAATTAGTAATTCTTTAACTAGGTAAAGAAATAAAATAATACAGGCTAGAATAATAAAATATTTTATAAACTGTGGATAATAGACATACAAAAAATCTCCTTCAACAAACCAATGAATTTGTTGTAGCCCACTAAAATGCCAAATTATAAGTGGAATTATTGTTGCTGAATAAATCATAATTGAATCAAGCAATATAAAGGATTTTGTTTTTTTCTCTTTTCTATCATAGAGTTGAAAAAAACCATATTGTTGTCTAATAAAATGAAAGACAGCAAGGTAGGCTAGAACACGCCAGAAAATCATATCTCCTATGCTGTGCAGAAGAACTCCACTCCCATAGCAAATAAAAGGAATAATCCATAATTCTTTTTGGAACTTAATTCTCTTTTCTTTGCTTAGGTAAGTTCTAAAAAGAGTTGACCATACATGAGAAACATCAATAAAGACGACAAACATAAGCCAATATAAAGGAGATGTTGTTTCTGGTGCAATCCCAATAAAATAAAAAACTAGGACAAAACAACAACTTATAAAACTTGGTCCAATGAACCACAAATAATCATACTTCTTTGATACAAGATAGTTCATATTAACGATTTATTACTTTTAAAATTTTTAATGCAGCTTGCTCCCCTCTATAAAATCCTTCTTCAAAAAGAGATAATCCTCCCATATCAGTATGCGCAAAATAGATATTATCTGGAACATCAATTAATTCTTTTCTTGTTTTTGATATAAAGGATTTTAAGGGTTTTATCATCCCATGTCCCCATGGCCAAATATCTATCGTTTTAATTCTAGATTCAATATCAAAAATCATAGGAGATATGTCCTCTAATATATCTTTACTCCATTTTTCGTGGGTCCTTTTTAAAGCAAATTTTCGTGCTTCTTTAGGAGCAAGGTGTGTTAGTGGCCAATAAAAAGTTAAGAAGTTTTCATTTAACTTCAAGTTTAATTTTTGATGATTTGCTGAAACAATTCCAAGTCCTTTTCCGTGATAATTAACATTATCCCAAGCCAAATTCTTTTCAAGGACTTCATCCCAAGTTATATTTAAGTTTGCCACCATCCATGGTGAATACTGGAAAGGTGTTTTTTTATCAAGAATTCTTGCAATAATAAATTGTGGTAATGCCAAAACGATATGTTCAGCATTGACCTTTATTGTTTTCTTTTCATTGAAGTCATAAAAATATAAATCGCTTCCATCAATTTTAAATAGCATTTTTCCTGAATGAAATTTAACTTCGCTTAATTCAGTTAACTTATCAATAAGATACATATTTCCTTGTGGCCATGTCAGGACACTATCATCATGTAAGTCCTTTCCTTTTCCTCTTCGCGAACCAAAATAATGTAAACCTGCCCATGCAGAAATTTCATCAATAGTAGAACCAAAGTCGTCTCGACAACAATA
>CAYFHZ010000482.1:0-2856 GCA_964342535.1 uncultured Bacteriovoracaceae bacterium
AATAAGAACAATGGGAATAAAAAAACGTCTAAGAAAGATAAATCTAGCTTCAATACTACTTTTAGCTCTTTTCTTACTTATTTTGTCAAAGTTATCTTCGTTTAGACTGGTTTCTATGGGCTCTGTAATGTCTCTCTTAGAAAGGTCTTTAATTCTGACTCTTTTTGTTTTGTTTATTTTAAGAAGGCCCCAGGTGAGTATTCCACCAAAAACAAACAAAATAAGTATGAGATAAAGTAATGAATAAGAAATTGTATTTAAATTAAGCATGACTTAAGAATAGCGAAAATTTATATCATTTCAAGTTTAGTTATTTACTTATAAGGTTAAAAATTTCCTCTTCTTATTAAATATTCACAGTATCAACTTAAACTGACGATTAATCTTTAGTATATGAAAATATTTTTACTAATATATTTATTTATTTTATGTTCAAAATTACTTGCTAATAGTGATTTGATAGTGATTGCAGGTAATGCTAATCAGATTCGGTATGCAAACATATCAAAGCTTTGGTATAATTCTTTCAAGTTAGAAGGTAACAGACTCATCTATGCGAATCCAACTTCATATGAATTGTTAAATAAATGGAGATTTGTCGATTCTGCTGACTTTGTCCTTTTTAACAATAAAAACCAACTAGGTGATTTTCCTTCCAAAAATACAAAACAAGGCCAAAGTTTTTATAATGAATTGATATCAAAAACAAAAGAGTTTCCTAAAGATCCTCTCGTTATATTCATTAATGATCATGGTTATGCTTCAAATGGTTTGGAGCGAGATGAAGATGGATCATTTTCAAGTGATATTCCTATCGTCATGAATCCTTTAGACTCTGGAATTGATATGGGAGAAGCTAATTTAAGTCATCGTGAATTATCTGAATATATATCTAAAACACATTCTAGTCGAAAATATGTAAGACTTATTGGGGTACATTGCTTTTCAGGTGGTCTGCACTCTATATCATTTAAAAATCCTAATACGTGTTCAGCAAGTTCTTCTGATTGGTTAACAGTTAGTCACAGCACACCTGTTATAAATTTATATGCTAATGCTTTTGTGAATGAAAAAGATTTATTACCCAATGAAAAACAATTTGATTTTGATAAAAATGGTAAAACAAGTCTAATGGAGGGGCATCTGGCAGGTCTTAGTTATGATCCCGTAAATTTTGGACGGGGACAAATTTCATCATTTGCTTATGTTGATTCTGTATTAAAAAAAGGGGCATATGATCCAAGTTTACAAGATGATGATTACGATCCAAGAACTAATATTCTTCAGTCCATAATATGTAAAAAGAATAAAACTGAAGTTTTGAATGATCCATTAACTAGATTTGTTCAGTGGGGTTTTTCTTTATTTGATCATAAATATGTAAGAACGATAGACAGAACACAACAAATCTTACAAGTTGAGTCTTATGAATTATCGGATTCAGAGCTTAAATTACTTCCTGATAAACTTCAAATGTTCTATAAACAATTACAGGAGAGCCCCATTTTACAATCTAATATTAAAGAATTAGAGGAACATGGATCTTTCTATTTAAATGAGATGTTAGATAAAATAAATCAACGTGATGAATTAATAAGTCAAAAAGAAGAGATGAAAATACCTCGTGTATATAAAGGACTTATAAATAGTCGTTTTAGTTTTTCTGTAAGAATTAGTAAATTAAATAAGGAAATACGTGAACTAAAGAAAAAATTAGCATATTTTCAAGGCAAAGTTATGGGAATCTATAATTATTTTCAAGGTCTTAAACGTACATCTGAGTTTCTTGAAACAGCATTGCCAGAACAAAAAAAGAAATATTATGACTTACTTGAGTGCGAGATGGCCGATTTATGAAGATTAAATCAATTTGTATATTTAACATATTACTTTTTATGATGACCCAAAAACTTCATGCATTTGAAGTTTGTGGAGTTTATGAGGTTGAAGGTTATATTCACATAAAATCTAAGAACTTACAGTTAGTTCTTAATAAGGGGGCAGAGAGCCAAATAGATATCGACCTTGGTACATTTCATAAAAAGTCTCATATGGACCTAATTGATGATTACTTTAGAGTAGCAATTGAAGTTGAAAAAAAGTGCAAATATGATTGTACAGCTAAACTAGTGAATAAAATCAAAAGATTGCACCCCTTGGATGATGCTAAAATTTTTCATCCAAGGATGGTAGTACCGCATACTAAGAAAAATTGTCTTTAATATATTATTTTGAACGTCCAATATGTATTGAAGTAAAATAATTTGAGCTCAGTTATAATTCGCTATTTTTTTGTTTTTTACAAGGGTGTTGGAAAACTAACATATATGTAAAATTTGGAAATTGCCATTTCTATTTATATTTTGATGTCATAATCATCAAATGAAAACTATAACCAATTACTTACTATTACTTATTCTATTAAGCTCTTCCGCTTTTGCAGCTACATCATGGACTAAAACATATTCCCAAAAATGTGAAAAAGTAAATGAGCTTAACATGCTGTTAAAAGATTATTTACCGACTGATAGATTTGATGAACTAAATTGTGTGGAAACATTCAAAGGTTTTGCTGAATACATTGAATTTAATTACCAGGCACATGTGACTATGCAATCGTATCTTATTGATTGCGATCCTGCTGACTATAAAAAAATAGAATTCTCAGAACCATTTCCCATAGGACATCTGGAGCAAGCTAATACATTACTCGAAATATTCAATGTCTTAAAAATTAAAGTTAAACCAGTGAGAAGTTTAGATAGAGGTTCAAATTGGATATATAAGATTGACTTCCTTAGAGTACCTAATTGTATTTAAAAAGGTTTATTATAAAAAAAATGATTTTGTTTACAT
>CAYFHZ010000483.1:0-2834 GCA_964342535.1 uncultured Bacteriovoracaceae bacterium
TAAGAATGTATTCGCCATTATCACCTAATAAAATTAACCCCGCAGTTGGGTTAAATGTAGATATAACTGCTGAAGTGATTGCACCAATAACCTGATATTGTATTGTACCTAAAAGCACATTAGGATCATTTCCGTTCATCTCACTGATTGCGACTCCTGTTAAGAGGCTTGCAGCTTGAGCTGAAGAGAAAAGTACACTACTAAGTAAAAGCATAGATAGTAATTTCATAAAGTCTCCGTTGTATAGTTTCTGTATTTAGAGAAAACTAACATAGAAAAAGACTTAAAAATACAAAAAGTAATGCAGTGTGCAATATTTATAGTTTAAGTATTATCTACTTAATTCCTCAAGCTTCTCAAGAATAAGAATATCTAGCTCATTTAATTCGAGCTCTAACTCAGCTTTTTCTTGTGCTTCAACAACTTCAGGAGCAGCTTCGTTAAGAATATATTCGCCATTATCACCAATCATAATAAGCCCAGCAGTTGGGTTAAAAGTTGTTGTTGTTGTTGTTGATACTGCAGAAATGAAATTGTACCAATAGACATCGGCCCATGCATCTGAAGCAGGAGAGTCCTTTAATGTTTCGTAAAAAACAAAACCAGTTAAAACATTAGCTGCATGTGCAGAAGAAAATAAAGTGCTAGCAAGAATAAGTGTTGATAAAAATTTCATAATGTCCCCTTATGATATGTACTCTTTATGTTTAGCGCAATGTAGCATGGATTTTGACTAAGTTATAAAGTAACTATTGCAGGGTGTAAAATGTATAGGTTTCGCTTAATGTTTTGGGTATTGAATTGTGGATTCAAATGGGCATATAGTATGAGTATGTTTAAAACTTATGACGATTATACATTTACTCCTCTTAATAAATCCCTTTTTCCTTTGATAGAAAACTGGTTAAAGGAATCACATCTTATTGAGTTTTGGGATGATATATCTTGTTGGGAGGAATCTTATGAGCACTATCTCTTTAGAACATCACCCCATATTGTTAAACAATTTATAGTTTACTTTGAATCTCAACCTATTGGGTATATTCAGTACTATTTTGCAAATAAACTTGGTTATGATTGGTGGCTAGGTTATCCAGATTCCGTGGTCGGAATTGATAAATATATCAGAAATCCGAAATATTTAGGCCATGGGCATGGTCATAGGATGATTAAGGCCTTTATTCAGTTTGTTTGTCATCAATATCCAATTACTAAAGTCATTACCGATCCAAGTCCAGAGAATTTACGAGCGATTAAGTGCTATGAGAAAGTTGGGTTTATGGCAAAAAAGAATTTAAAAACACCAGATGAAGATGCGGTTTTAATGGAGTATCCTATTACTTAGTAGATGCGAAAGGAAAATGGATAAAAGATAGAGGCAAAATAAATTTGTGTTTCAAGGCTTAGTAAATCTTTTGGAGTTTTGATAAGGTGATTACCTTTTAGAGTACTTAGAAGCAGTTCTTGGGCTTCATTATATTTTAAAATTCCATCGATTAAAAAATAGTTAGCCGTTCCTATACTGGTTGCTAATTTGCAAAAAGACTTTCCAAGAAATAGCCCTAAGAATTTTATTCCTTTACCTGTTGGGATTAAATTGCATAGTCCATATACTGCGATAGAGCCGACCAAAAGACTTATATCTTTTGCCATTTGAACTCTTTTGCCTTCTTTGCTTAAAGTATCAATTGCAATTGAGAAATCTTGATTGGGATATTTGTTTTTTAAAACTAAGGTTGTATATCTCAAACCCCAATCCTCTTGTACAAACCAGTTTGCATTATATTTTTGATTTCTCATGAGTCTTATTTCAATATTTTTCTCAATATTCTCTAATATATTATAAATTTCATCTTGTGTGTAATTTTCTCCAGGAAAGTGAAGCAGTAGTGGTTCAGTTGTAATAAGGTTTAGATACTTTTCTTTTGTCTTTTTTTCTAGCTTTGCTTTTTTCGATTTTAAATAATTTTGAAATTTCACTCTTAGAGCTGATAGTTTGAAATGATCCTGTGGTTTTTTTGCGAGTTTTTCGATATGAAATAACTGTAAACATGATGAAAACCTAGGAATAAATTCTTTGTAGTTTTGTTTATGATTTTCATAGAAGTTATTACAAAGTTCATATTTTCTTTCATTATCTTTTCTTTCTATGAATTCAGCTTCATTAAGAGTGATCGGTTCTAAAGGGATTTTTTCATATAAAAAATCAAAAGGATGTTTTATTTGAGTACTGTATTTGTAGACCTTATCACCATAAATCCATTCATACATATTTTGGGTATTCATATCTCCTTTACTTAGAGCAAGAAGAGACCTCATTTTAGGTAGATAAGTATCAAGCCTATTGTGAAGTTGTCTTTTTACTGCTTCATCACAACTCTGTTTGATAGAGACTTTTTCCCCAATCATATTAAAAAACTCATCTGAAAATATATCATCACGAGAGTACTCCCCGCTAGATTCACATACTTTAAGATCATAAAGATAGCACAAACAAGATTTTAAACTTTTGATATGAGCTATATTGATTGCATCAAGAGTTTTGATAACTGTTTGATGTTCTTTGATTACCGTAAGTTTATCTTCCGTTAATGATGCAATGGCCATGGATATAAAGCCTATTGGGTATATTAATAAGAAAGTTATTATATTTCTAAATTGCATATCTATTATCATATGCATGAAATATACCATACGAGATGGCTTAAGTACTTGATATTATGAATGTAATTATGACTAAAAATTATACAATGAGCATCTTCTTAACATATAGTAATGGTCTAATGATCGGAGACATCGCAAACATTCGAGGAGGTTAATACGTTTATTTAAAG
>CAYFHZ010000484.1:0-2826 GCA_964342535.1 uncultured Bacteriovoracaceae bacterium
ATGCTCACGTAGATTGTCCAGGTCACGCTGATTATGTTAAAAATATGATTACTGGTGCAGCTCAAATGGATGGTGCCATCCTTGTTTGTTCTGCAGCTGACGGTCCTATGCCTCAAACAAGAGAGCATATCCTTCTTGCTAGACAAGTTGGTGTTCCTGCAATCGTTGTTTTCTTAAACAAAGTTGATCAAGTAGATGATGAAGAACTATTAGAACTAGTTGAAATGGAAGTAAGAGAACTTCTTTCTTCTTATGATTTCCCTGGTGATGATACTCCAATCGTAGCTGGTTCAGCTCTTGCAGCTCTTGAAGGTAGAGATGCTAATATTGGTAGAGATAAAGTTCTAGAGCTTATGAAAGCTGTAGATGAGTATATCCCAACTCCGGAAAGAGATATCGATAAAACTTTCCTTATGCCTGTAGAGGATGTTTTCTCTATTTCAGGTAGAGGTACAGTTGTTACTGGTAGAATTGAAAGAGGTGTTATTAATGTAAACGACGAAGTTGAAATCATTGGTATCAGAGACGCTCAAAAAACTACTGTTACAGGTGTTGAGATGTTTAGAAAGCTTCTTGACAGAGGTGAAGCTGGAGATAACGTTGGTCTTCTTCTTAGAGGTACTAAAAGAGACGATATCGAAAGAGGTCAATGTCTTATTAAGCCAGGTACAGTTACTCCACATAAGAAATTTAAGTGTGAAGTTTATATCCTAACAAAAGAAGAGGGTGGAAGACACACTCCTATTTTCAAGGGATACAGACCACAATTCTATTTCAGAACTACTGATGTTACTGGTTCAATCACTCTTCCTGCTGGAACAGAGATGATCATGCCTGGTGACAACACATCTTTTGATGTTGAACTTATCACTAATATTGCAATGGAAAAAGGTCTTCGTTTTGCAATTAGAGAAGGTGGTAGAACAATTGGTGCTGGTACAGTATCAGAAATCGTTGAGTAATTAATTACTTAATACATATTGAGGGCCGGCTTTAGTCGGTCCTTTGTGTTTGTGGGTGTATAGCTCTAATTGGTAGAGCGGCTGATTCCAAATCAGTAGGTTGGGGGTTCGAATCCCTCTGCGCCCGCCAACTTTTTTTCAATTTTTCGAAACTCTCGCTTCAAAACCCATCTCCTAAATTTTCCAAATTGTAAGTGATCTACTTTTCCAAGAATATTTTCAGGATTTATAGGTTCATCAAATTTATAAGTGTTAAGACCCTTACTAATAAAATGATCATCAAATTTTTTATAGATGATATGACATATAAGCTTATCATTTTGAAAAAAAACTATAATATCAAAGGGTTGTATGTTTTTGTATTCGCACTTACTCAATATTATTTGCTGACCCACTCTAATCCAAGGACTCATTGATTCCGATGCGATCGTTATATGTAATGGCCTTATTGAGATTTGCGACTTAAGCAGTTTAAATTCACTCAGCGTAAATTGGTGTTTATCTTTCATTTGCAAATTATAGCATGTACGAAGCTAAACAAAACTATGGAAAATCTATTAGTTTTAGAAATAAAACTATCCAAGTCGTGAATTATTAAGTATAAATGAACTTTTTTATAGACAAAATAGATTAATTTTCGCATATATGGTGAACTCTTATTTTATTTAAAGGGAAAGATATGTCTTCAATAGCTAAAGATAATGGAACAAAATGGATTCAAACAAGCCTTATGGTCACTTGTTTGCTTCTTGCTTATATTTTAATAAAGTTTTTTACTCAGATGAGTGAATGGTTTGAGCTTGAATCTAAAATTAGCTTCTATATGGCCGCTACACAAATAATTTCAGTAGTTGTTGCACTTGGTGTGTACATTTACGTTTTAAAAAATGAAAAAACTCGAAGCTTTCTTGAGGAAGTATACGCAGAAGCAGTAAAAGTTGTTTGGCCGAACAAGAATGAAACAGTAAAACATACAGTTGGTATTATGATAGGTGTTACGATAATAGGTTTTTTACTAGGCCTATTTGACCTTTCTGCTAGCTGGTTAATGAGCTTATTAAATTAGAGGCACTATATTATGACTGAAGAAGTAAAAAACGAAGTTTTAGAAGAAGTTACTGAAGAGACTCAGGAAGATTCAAGTGATAATGGTCTTGCGAAGGGTGATTCTCCTGACTTTAAATGGTATGTTTGTAATGTATTAAGTAATTATGAAGCAAGAGTTTCTAAAACACTTAAAGAAAGAATTCTTAATCATAAAATGTCAGAGTACTTTGCAGAAATTTTAGTACCTGAAGAGACAGTTATTACAAGCGTAAATGGTAAAAAGAGAAGTATAAAAAAGAAATTTTTTCCAGGATATATGTTAATCAAAATGATCATGAATGAAAACACATGGCATTTGGTTAAGAATACAGATAAAATTACTGGTTTTATTGGTGGTACACCAGATAAGCCACAACCTATCTCTGATGAAGAAGCAGCTTATATGCTTGGCCAATCTCAGGATGGCTTCAAAAAACCAAGATCAGCGACATCCTTTTCTGAGGGGGATTCAGTTAAAGTTATCGAAGGTCCATTTGCATCATTTGTTGGAACAGTGGAAGCTGTTAGTTCTAATGGTAAATTAAAAGTAAACGTTTCTATTTTTGGTCGTCCTACTCCTGTAGAGTTAGATGATACGCAAGTAGAAAAAGCATAATATTAACTAGACGGGAGACTAACTAAAAGTCGTTTGAACCGAGGAGTAAAACATGGCTAAGAAAATTACTGGTTTTATTAAACTACAAATCGAAGCTGGAAAAGCAAACCCAGCACCACCAATTGGACCTGCACTTGGTCAAAAAGGTGTAAACATCATGGA
>CAYFHZ010000485.1:0-2816 GCA_964342535.1 uncultured Bacteriovoracaceae bacterium
ATGGCCCTTTCTAATTTCTCTAAAACTTTTGATAATTTCTGATTTTGTTCATCAAGTTGTGAAATTGTAGACTCATTTAACTCTAAAGACTCTAAAACTAAATCATAAGCTCTATCTAGTGCTCTACCTCCTCTTGCTGCAAAAACTGATGTTGAAATTAAAACTAACATACCCAATAATTTTTTCATTTTTCCTCCAATATTTAATGGCAAAAGATTAAGCTATGTTTTAGTTTGGTTCTACTGAGAAAAATGAAAAAACAATGTAAATTCTACTCAATTATGATTTAATTTTAGAATGAAAGATAGCTTGGCCCATTTAGAAAAATTAGTCGCATTAAGAAAGAGTTCTGAGGCGATAGTTTTAGCAAATAAATTAGCGAAAAGAACCCAAAAGCTCTCAGAAATATCAATCATCCTAAGTTCTTATTATAAATTAGGCGAATATAAGCAAGGTCTTAAAAAAGCACTTGCAATGCTTGAGTTATCTGAAGAAAAAAAATATATTCATTTATGGATAGGAAACTTTCTTAATTCCCTTGGGGCCAGTGATCATGCACTTCTCTTAACTGGAAATATAAAAGCAAGTGGTCCTGAAGAAGTCTATATTCAAGCAGGGATATTACTTAGTAATTTTCAATTTAGAGCTGCCACAAGTAATTATGAACTTTTTTTTCAAAACAATCTAGAAAACCAACTCAAAGAGAATCCTGTAAAAATATTAAACTATACAGATTCTCTTTGCGGTCTAGGCCAAAATAAAAAAGCTTATAGTATTGCAAAAAAACTACTTAAATATCATACTCGTGATATTGATCTTTTCATTATTCATACTGCATGCATGGAATACCTTATTTGTGACTTTCAACTAAGTAAGGTTGGGTATCATCTTGAGCAGGCGGAATTTTATTTACCACCAGGTGAAAATAAAACAGACTATGCTCTCTTCCTTAAGTGGAAAGGTATCTATCTATGCATGAATGGAAAGCGAAACCAGGGAATTCCTCTTTTAAAAAATTCTATTCAATTATTTTCCTCATTTAATGTTCGCGAAGAAGCATGGATTTGTATTTATGAATACCTATACGCTTATAATGAGATAAATATTGATGAATTTGGAAAGGTACTCCATACTCCTGGAGTTAATCTTTCTTATAAAAAATTAATCAATCATAAATTTCCAGAAGTTAATGAGTTCAAAGGAATTTTAGTCAATAAAAATGCGCCACTCTTTATCGACCTTACAAATGATGAATATTTTCAAAATGGTAAATGGCATATTGGTCTTAAACGAGAAGTACTTTTACTTGCTATCTCAAAGTACTGTGAAGACACAGGAATTAGCGTAAATAAGTGTTCATGTTTTCTTTGGCCGGATGAACCTTATTCCTATCTAAAGTTTGAAGATCGCTTGTTTCAATTAATAAAAAGAGTTCAAAAGCAATTTTCTATAAAATTAAGTATTCGAGATAATAAGGTCTATCTACATAATTCAAATGATTTAGGCCTAAGTACAATTGAGAATACACCTCCTCAATTTCTTATTAATAGGAATCAATTTACCACAAATGATTTTTGTGAGTGGTACCATGTCTCCCCTGCGAAAGCCGCTAAGTATATAAAATTATGGCTTTACAAAGAGCTAGTCAGTAAAGAGGGACATGGTCCAAATACTGCTTACTCTTTACGATGCAATGCGTAATCTTTTCATAAATCACCTCTTTTTTTTTAAAATCAGGTAAGATTCATTTATGTTTTTATTAAGAGCAAAATTTTTTCATTTCATATTTGTGAATATAATACTCATTATATTTCAATTTTCTTACGCAAGTAACGGAGTCACCCGAGGTGGTGGGGGGGAAACTATCATTTCTGAGTTTCGAAGCATAGGAAAACAAATTTATGAGTCCATAAAAGAAATTTCATTGTATAGAGATCACTTTGCCATCCCTATGGATAAATTCCTAGAAAAAGTGACCTCTGCAAACATAGAGGCCATTGAAGAAGAAATCATTGTAGAGGGAGAAATCAAAGTTGCATTTAATGACTATTCTAATTTTATAAAGATTAATATTCCAAGATGGGAAAAAATAGAAAATCCTATTCTCAAGAAAAGATTAGTCTTTCATGAATTTTTGAGTTTATTAGAACTGGAATGGAATAACTTTTACCTCATATCCGATACATTATATAATGATCAATTTATTGCACCTTTACCAATTGACTTTGGAATTCTTTTTCCACTTAGTTCAACTGATAAAGAATTTGTAAGTTATTTACATCCAGACCTTAGTCATTCAATTGAAGATTCTTTATTGACCTTAAATATCGTTTACCAAGATTCAGTCGAATCTTTATTAAAACTTTTCAAAGATCTTTTAAAAGATCCAAGCCGCTTAGAAACAGAAAAACAAATTATACATTACCAAAACCGATTTATATCTCAATTGAAAAGACTTAAAGGTTTTAACACTGAATTTATGCAACTAAGTCAAAAGAAAATTAAATCAATTAAACAAGAGCTTGAGCTAACTCAAGTAAGTCTAAGATATTTACAAACTTATTATTTATTTTCAAAAATAAACCAATTCATTTCATTGAGCTCTGCCTATAAAAATAATATTGAAGCCCTAAAAGATTTTAATTCTGATTTTGCCGTAGAAACAATGAATACTCTAAAAGAAAAAAATGTCGCCTATAAAAAAGCGACTCAAATACATATAAATTCTGAACTGGATAAGCTCGAATCTCTAGCACAAAATGAACATTTAACTCGAACTCAGGCTTATCGTATCTCAACTTTTATAGCACAACTGA
>CAYFHZ010000486.1:0-2812 GCA_964342535.1 uncultured Bacteriovoracaceae bacterium
AGATTTTTTTTAGAAATAGATTTACCACCGTAGAGAATCGAGCCTTCATTTATATGTACAAGTCCTGCAATGCTTTTAAATGTGGAAGACTTTCCAGCACCATTTGGGCCTAAAAGACCATGTATCGTCTTGGCCCGAACTTCAAATTGAATATTATTAAGAATTCTACGCTGGCCGATTACCAAGGTTAAATCCTCAACTATTAAATTACTTATCATGAAATAGAATACATATCTTTACTAGAGTTGTGAAATCAAACTTATCATTTTTCACTTCTTTTTATTTAAATCTACAGTATTGAGTTTTTATTAAGAATAACCGATAGTTGAATTATGGATATTACAAAAAATTTTCAAGTTGCTATCGAGAAAGCCCTTAATATAATTATCACAACTCACTCTTTTCCTGATGCTGATGGTATTGGTTCTGAAATTGGGCTTTGTATTGCTCTTAAAAAGCTTGGAAAAAATGTCATATGTTGCAATGATGAGGAGTTACTTACCAGATATAAATACCTTGACCCTCAGGATCTTGTGGTTGGAGTGGACCGGTTAAAAGAGAAATTCCCACAAAACCCTGATTTAATTATTGTTGTAGATACAAATGTAGTGAACCGGACTGGAAAGAAATTTACAGAGCTATATTCCAAGCAAGACTGTCCAATTCTATTTATTGATCATCATCCCTGTCCAGAGAGTACAAAAATAGATAACTGTATTGATACAAATGCTGCTGCTACTGGACAAGTAATTGGAGAGCTTATACTTTCCTTAGATTTAAATTTTGACCCTCAAATTGCATTGGCCCTTTATACGGCCATATTAATTGATACTAGTAGTTTTAGGTATCCCACTGTTACTTCTAGAACTCATGAAGTTATAGCAAAACTGTTAGCAACAGGTATAAAACCCCCCCTCGCCTATAATGGAATTTATGGAACTAAGAAAATTGAACATATGCACCTTCTTAGCAAAGTACTTGCTTCAGCAAATTGTAATAAAACTGAAGAGGTAGCATGGATCGTTCTCAAAAAAAGTGAACTCGAAGATTTTGGAGTTGATATAGAGGATACTCATAGTTTTATTAATAACCTTCTCATTCTGGATAATGTTAAAGTTGCTTGTATGTTTAGGGACGACGGAGATAGCGTAAAAATAAGTTTACGCTCTGGTGGAGAATATGATGTTGGCCTTATAGCGAATAGACTAGGTGGAGGTGGTCACTCTCACTCTGCTGCGACAATGATTAGAAAAGAACAAGACCTTGAAGTCATTATCGAACAATGCGTATTAGAGATAGAAAAATTTCTTAATGAAAGTTAAAATCCAACTTTATTAAAACTAATAACAAAAACAGCTCCATTTTCATTATATGCTTCTAAACTGGCACCAAAAAGACTGATATAATCTTTTATAATTCTTAAACCGAAACCAGTACCACTTTCTCCTTTTGTTCCAGGAGTAGAAAAAGTCATTTGCAGATCTTTATTCAAAAATGTTAAGGCCTCTTCACTAAAACCTTTTCCTTCATCACGAATGAGTAGATCAATTTTAGAATTATTTTCATGAGAATAAATATGAATATTAGAATTCACCGGACTGTATTTAATTGCATTTGATATAATATTGCCAATAATATTATTTTTTAAACTCACTCTTTCTGCTAATACAGTTTGATGGTCAAGAGGGATACTCATTTTCACAACAATATTTTTTTCAATAAGAGCATCTTCAAATATAATAAGTATCTCATTAAACACTTCTAGTAGGTTTACTTTCTCCAAACTAAAGGCTTCTTTATCTTGCAAGAGCTTTTCTTGAGTTTTAATTTGCTCTAAAATATCCATCATATTTTGAGTCGAAAAAGAAAGTTTATCTGCGATGGACAAAACTCTATTGTTTTGACTGATTTTTTTTAATCGTCGTGCCCCTGCAACAATAACCATAAGTGAGTTAGAGATATCATGTGAAACAGTTCTAAGTAATTGTTGATATTTTTCTTTCCCTTCCGCTTGAATTTTTGCTTCTTGAAGTTCTCTGTCAATAACAATTGCTTTATAAGCAAGACCGAGAGATAAAATAATCATTTCAAATAAATTTCCAAAAAGAAAACCGTTTTCAGTTACAACATTTTTTGGAAAAATCCCATAAATATTCCCAAAGTAAAGAACAGCTCCGCCAAATACAAACCCCCATGACAAAAAATACACTTTAGCGAGAGGAGATCCTCTTTTCATTGCGATATAACAAGAAAGAACAAGAAAGAGTAGAGACAAAGTGATAACGGAATCAATATAAAACCCAAAAAAACTAGCTTTTACATTATAAAGTTCAGTAAAAACGAGAACGAGAGGTAAAAAAGCTAGGAATTGTAAAAAGTATTTTATATAGATAAACTCTTTTAAATATTTTCTTCCTTCAAGAAATATATAACCAAAAAGTAAAGCAAAAGTAGTACCTAAAGAGGATGTAAAAATTAAATAATAAGAAAATGTGAAATTTTCAAAAATGTCTAAATGATCTAAAACACCATTTAGATTAAGAACTGCTAAGAGAAAACTAAGTACAAAAGTACAGTATAGAAAATACCTTTGGTCTTTAAAAAAGAAAGCAAGAAGCAAATTATAAACAACAAGTCCAAGAATAGCACCTATATAAAATCGAAATCGATTTTCTTTCTTCGTTTTAAATTTATAATATTCTATTTCAGTACCTAAGAAAATGCTCGTACTTAGGGCATGTTGACTCACTCTCCTAAAATACAAATGCTGTCTTTCTCCAGGAGATAAAGTTAAAGGTATTCCCATTAGGCT
>CAYFHZ010000487.1:0-2796 GCA_964342535.1 uncultured Bacteriovoracaceae bacterium
GTCTTTAGCTTGATATTCATGAACGTTCATAAGAACTCCTTATTTATGAACTAATAATATATTTAATCAGGGTTAATTATAGACTTTTTTCACCTCATATCAACAGCTAGTTCTCGAATATTGAGTAATATCATCAAATTATTAATATGCACTGTGCAATCATTGTGCATTGAGCATACATGTGAAAGACATGGACAACTGCAAAGAGTTCGATAAAATATGATAAGAAGAGGTACTATGAAATCATTTTTATTACATCCAGCAACATTTAAACTCGATGGTGGCGCAATGTTTGGAATTATCCCGAAACCACTTTGGGAGAAAAAAATAAAATCCGACGATTTAAATCGTATACCAATGGCCTTAAGGGTTGTTTTAATACAGACAGAAAACAAAAATATATTAATAGATACAGGCATAGGAACTTATCATACTGAAAAGTTTCAAAATCAATTTGAAATAAAGGGTGAACCATCTCACGTTATTACTTGCCTTGAAAAACATCAGCTCAAAGCTTCTGACATTACCGATATAATTATCACGCATCTTCACTTTGATCATGTTGGAGGATTGGGTGATATGGATAAGCCACTCTTTCCAAATGCAATAATTCATCTACATAAAAAACATTACGAGTATGGACAAGCTCCAACGCAAAGAGATCAAGGCTCTTTTCACTCACAATTTTTTATGCCTCTTTTAAATTACTACAAGGATCAAGGCAAACTAAACCTGATTGAAGAAATGAAAGGTATATTAATTGAAGACGGTGATGAAAAAATTGAGTTCATGACTAGCCTCGGTCATACTCCTTATATGATACATCCTATATTTGACTCTCATATCTATATGGCAGATCTCGTTCCCATGGGACACCATATAAGCATTCCCTGGGTTATGGGCTATGACATTAACCCTGGAGAAACAACAATTTATAAGGAAAAATTTTATCAAGAAATTATGAAACGAAATCTTAAAATGATCTTCGAGCATGATATTGAAAACTGGGGTGGTACTTTGATGATTGATGATAAAAAGAGATATACACTAAAAGATCAATTCGCTAGTAAGCAAGACCCTGTTGAAGCATTATAAGGAACTCCATGGCACAAGAATTTTTATTTCTACAAGGAATACATATTCACCCAAAACTTAACTTTCTCATCATAGATGATGAAGTTATCCTAAATGACATGTTAAAAGATTTTCTTATCAACTTAGGTTTTACTGGAGAAATTCATCAAGCTTACACAATCGAGGAAGCCAAAAATGAACTTAAAACTCAACATATTGATTATATTTTAAGTGATTGGAACTTACCCGATGGTAAGGGAGTTCATCTTTTAAAGGCCGTACGAAAGTCTGAGAAATACCAAGATACACCTTTTCTTATGATATCGGCCAATGATGATGTGGAGAGCATGCTTGAGAGTTCTAAACTTGGTGTATCGGAATACTTAGTAAAACCTTTTGATATAGATGATTTTGAAAAAAAAGTTTTAGAAGGTTATAAGTATCATCTTGTAAAAGAAGAACAATTTATCCTCCAACTTAAAGAAAGAGTCTCTTTCTTAGAACTTGAAAATAAAATGCTGAAAGAAGAAATAGCAAATTTAAAAAGATAACGATTTATTTTAGCTTTTGACAGCCTTTTTAGTTTCATTCATCATAAACAAAATGGAGGAAACAATGTTCAAATTAATTGTAACGTTTTTATTTTTAAGCCAAAGTCTTTATGCTGGTCTGCTTGATCAAGAAGATACCAAAAGTTCAATATCAGATTTAATGTATATGCCTAATGAAGGAACAAGTATTTTAAGGGGCGGATATCAAGTAGCAAACATAGATTTAAATCTCAAAAGTAATGGAAGTACTTATTACGACGCAGACTTTACATATAATGATTCTCAAGTAAGTATAGGTCACGCTATTCAAAAAAATTTCTTCTTTTCATTAGATATACCCTATCAATTAAAAGAAGAAGTTGAATTTACTTATGGCCCTGCATCTTCTTCAAATGGAAACTCAACAAGTGAAACTTCAAATGGACTTGGAGATTTAGAAATTGCTCTTAAATGGAGAGGAATGGAGCAGAAATCTTCTGGATATAATCTTGATCTTATCGTAAATATCTCCCCTAAAACAGGTGATGCAGAAGATGCTTCCTCTACTAAAGATGGTAATAACTACAGAGGAGGAAATAAATATCTCTTGGGTGCTGAAATAGGAAAAAAATATTCTCAGATTGAGTTTATTGGAGCTTTTTATTTAACTCTAAATGCTGAAAGTGAAAGAAAAGATTTATCTGATAATGAAATTACCAAAGAAGATAGTTACCAAAAAATGGATATTGCCGCTATGGTTCAGTATCATATCAACTCAAAGCTTTTTATCAATGGTGGGGTAAACTATATTCCAAGTTATTCATATGATTACAAATCTGGAACGACAAAATCTTATTTAGATTACGATTCATATTTAATTTATCGCTTAGGCATTGGCTCTAAACTAATAGACGATTTTTTGATATCATTTAATTATTCAGCATTTGATCAAGATGCTGAACTCACATCTTCAGGGAGTAAATATCCACTTAATATCGTTAGCTCAGCTTACCTTTTTTCTTTAGGCTATCAATTCTAATAACTTTCCCGTCTCAGAGGCGGGATCACCCTAAAAGTATTTCATGCAATCTTGACGCTGTGCACCTTCTCTTTTATAGATCACTTCAAAAATTATATTTTGGAGATATATATGAAAACCCTTAGTGTTATAGGATTAATATTATTTAGTATT
>CAYFHZ010000488.1:0-2791 GCA_964342535.1 uncultured Bacteriovoracaceae bacterium
TCTCATAAACACAGTGGTGAAATCCACGCATACCGGTATCACCAATATACATACCAGGTCTTTTTCTTACAGCTTCGAGACCTTCTAAAATTTTAATTTTATCGGCCGTATACTCAGTTTTAACTTTAGCGATTGAATCAGTGTTTTGATCCATAGAACAATACTCCCTCTTATATAATGGACCTGTCGAATTTTAGTGCTCTTGAATTATCCCATCATGGATATATATCTTTTTGGCATTTTGAATTCTTTCAAGTTCCTTCTTAAAATTTTCATTTGCAGTCGTAATCAAGACTTGAAACTTCTTCGCTTGAAGATAGTTTATTAAGTTTTGCCAGCGCCTGCGATCTAACTCCCCAGAAACGTCATCAATTAATACCATAGGGTAGGTCTTAAATTTATACCGAAAAAGCTCTATATAGGCAAATATGAGGCTCAGAAAGCTCATTTTTTGTTGTCCGAGAGAGCAATATTCATAGCTATTGTAACCATCAAACTCAAAAGTATAATCGTCGCGCTGCACACCAGCCCTTGTATAACCAATTATTTCATCTTTCTGCATTGACTGATGATAATATTCTTGAATCTGTTCAACGCTCCAGTTATAGAACTTACTATCTAATTTGATTTTTAAATCATGAACCTCGTCAAAAATTAATTTAAATGTTAATCCACAATATTCATGAAGCTCTGTTAAAAACTTTTTTCTAAATTGTATTAAATCATAAGATAATTGCGCAAAACGACCTTCGTTTGCAAATATTTGAGCTCGATATTCACTAGGTTTTTTTGATAATAAGTTATTCCTAAATTTCATTGAAGCATTATAATTATTTAATGTTTTTTTATAATCATCAGATAATTGACTAAATTTTCCATCAAACCAATTTCGTCTAAAGCTTGCAGAATTATGAAAAGAAAACGAATCAAACGGGTTAACAAATAAAGTTTCTAACTGAATTTTCTTTCTAGAAAGTTTATTATCAAAATACCATTCATTCTGGCCTTGATTTAATCTTCCAGTTAGTGAAGTGTTTCCCTCATTTTCAGTTTGAAACAGAGAGTGAAATAATATTTCAGGTTTTTCACATTCGACACTAATAATTTGTTCAAAACTTGTATTTTTACGAAATGATTTTCTAGTTATTAAATAATGAATAGCTTCTAACAGGTTTGTCTTTCCGTTACCATTATCACCGAAAATACAATTTATACCTCTATTCAAATCAATTACAGAATTATTCAGATTTCTATAATTTTCAACACAAAATTTGCTTAGGTAAAGTTGGTCCATTAAATTTTAAGTGGCATTATAATTCCAAGAAAATTTTCCGCTTCATTGCTTCGAATAATTACTGGACTTAACTCATTGTTAAATTCGTAATTAATCTCATTAACATCAAGTGTATTTAATGAATCAAGCATATATCTCGCATTAAATCCTATTTCCATTTCTTGGCCATCGTACTCAAGTGGTAATGTTTCAGCTGCATGTCCAAGTGAAGGATGATCTGCTGAAATTTTTAGTTGATTATGTCCTATAGAAAATTTTATTCCATTTGTCTTTTCATTCGATAATAATCTAATCCTCTTTACAGCATCGTATAGTGCATTTCTGTCTAAATTAATACTATAAGAAGTTTTAGAAGGTATAACCGTCTGATACTTAGGATATTCTCTTGCAATTAGTCTTATGGATAAATAACACTCTTCATCTATGGACGTGTAAAAAAATGATTCATCTAAGCTTATTGTAAAAGTAGCATCTTGATAACTCTCAGCTAATTTCTTAAGCTCCTGTATTCCTTTTTTGGGAATAATAACTCCATCTTCAAGTACTGTATTCATACTTTCGAAATTATTTAAATCCAATAAGGCCAATCTATGTCCATCTATGGCAACAGCTCTTAATTTACTATCAAGTTGCTGTAGATAAATTCCGTTAAGATTTACCCTTGTTTCATCACTTGATATGGCGTGTGATGTTTTATTTATTATATCTAAAATATCTTTTGATTTTATATTTATTGGTTTTGAACTATTTTCAAAAGTAACTTGTGGATAATCTTCTGTATTTGTGATTAAAAGTGAATAATTTATATTTTTACAATTTAAATTTAAAACATGTTCATTGTGATCAATATTTATTTCTAGATTAGAATCAGGAAGTTCTCTTAGAATATCAGATAAATTTTTAGTATTTATACAAAACTTACCTGGATTTTCGACAACTGCATTTATAATAATTTTAGCGGTTACCTCTAAGTCAGTAGCAATAATTTCTAATTTATTATCATAAGCATTGATTAAGCAATTTGTTAAAATTGGTCTCGAATTTTTTTTATCGATGACAGTAATAACCTTATTTATTCCATCTCGCAATATATGCGAATTAATCATGATTTTCATCTAGTTTCCCATTTCATTTAAATGCTATAATGTATTAACTTCTTAAATTCGAATAATCAAGATTTTCAATTCAGGGTTTTTACTAATATATATATTTATATATAATAATATTAATATATATAAGGGATAAATCTTTGTTGATAAATAATTTATTTCAATAATATTAATAACTTGTCTTGTTTTTTAAATTTATAAGTTTTTCAAATTTTTTTATATTTTTTTAATTTATTCGTATATTATTTGTTTTATAAACTTTTTATAATTTGCATTTTTTTTTATTAAGATTCTTTTCCACATAACTATATTTTATTTTTATAAATTTCCTAGTTTTTTAAAATTCAAGCTAACTTTTCAACATTTTTTTCATTTTGTGGATTATTTT
>CAYFHZ010000489.1:0-2777 GCA_964342535.1 uncultured Bacteriovoracaceae bacterium
CACATGGATTTATAGAAAAAGATTTACCAAGTTTTTTTCCTAGCTCACAACTTTTAAAAGACAAAAAACAAATTCAAGCAATAACTGAATCAGATCTAGATTATCTTAACCAGCAAACAGAAGAAAAAATTGCGAAATACAATACTTTTGTCAATAATCAACAAAATGCTCGAGAGGTCGCTAAACGATTTAGGATCTATAAATTCAAAAATATCTTTTATACATTTATGCGGAAAATTTCTACTTGGCTCGGAGATACAAAAACGAGAAGTCGAGACCCTGACTTTTACAATGGAAAAACACTCATCAATATAGAATTGGCCAGACAGATGGAATCAAAAGTAAAACCTGGAGATATTATGATCTCAAGAACTGATTGGTTTTTATCAAATATGTTTCTTCCAGGTTTTTGGTCTCACTCCTTTCTCTACATAGGAGATTTTCCAACATTGAACAAATATTTCGATTCATCAGAAGTTAATTCTTTTTACTTAAAAAAATGTCGTAGACTCAATTATTCATGTACAAATTTTATTGAATTCTTAGAAGCAAAATTCGAAGCATTTAAAGAATATAAAAAAAATGATAAATACGGTTATCCCAATGTCCTTATAGAAGCCACCTCTGAAGGTGTTCATTTTTCATCCATAAGACATACTTTTTTAAATGATTATCTTGCAGCACTAAGACCACAAATAACTCTCCTTGAAAAAGCAAAATCAATTGAAAATGCATTCGAGTTCTTCGGACTTGAATATGACTTTGACTTTGATTACAAAACTGATGATAAACTAGTTTGCTCTGAGCTTGTTGGAAAGTCCTTTGATAAAAGTTTAAACTTCAATTTTGATATTGATAAAAAAGAATACCTTGAAATTGTTATGGGTCGAGTATCAATGCCGGTAAAAAATATTGCAATTAAAGCATTTAATGAAGATAATAGTAAAAAAAGACCTCAGGAATTAAAATTTATAGCCTACTTAATGGGACAACCTAAAAATAAAACCGCCGTATTTGCAGACAAAAACACGTTTTTTAAAACAAGAAACAAAAAAAAATGGTCATTTATGGCCGATTAGCACAAAAGTCATGAGCAATAGACCTATTAATAAAAATTTGCTGCCTTGCGTGACACTCTTCTTTTGATTTAAATTTGTGAATATAGGCACATGGAAGTTGTTTTTTACGCTCTAATATCGCCACATTTTTCTCCCTTTCACATCTATTTAGCTCAACCTCTCCTGTGCAGACCCAATGACTGGAAAGGCAATCATAAAGCAGTACTGGCCCTTTTTGGTACAATAAAGAAATTTCATTATCTAGAAGTGCAATATCTTTACTATCTTCAGAATTCTGACTATTGGTCAGCTGTTTAAGCTGTCTGGGATCGATTCCATAAGAAACACTACAAAAGCATAGCAAAGTGAAGAGAAATAATTTACTCATTTTAAGTCTCATGTTAAAAATATTATGATTCTAACTATCTAAGGATACCATAAATGCAGTTTGAAAAACACAATACTATTTTTTCCGAAATATCTTTAAATCTTGCAAAAACCATTGCTTCTTTTCAAGATAACCTTCTAGATCAAGATCAAATATACAAATTACTATCTCGTCCCCCGAAGTCAGATATGGGAGATATTGCTTTTCCATGCTTTCCTTTAGCAAAAGCACTAAAATCTGCCCCCCCTCAAATAGCAAACCAATTAAAAGAAAAGTTAGATGCTTTATCTATTGACTTGATAGATGAAGTAAAAGTTTTTGGGCCATATCTCAATTTTTTTCTAAATGAAGAAAAAGTCAATACTATCATTTTAGAAGATATATTAAGCGGATCTATGTTTCATAAAGAAATGGTTTTAAATGCTCCTAAATCTATTGTTGAGTTTTCTCAACCAAATACCCATAAAATTATGCATGTTGGACATATGAGAAATTTATGCCTTGGTGATGCTATTGTAAAACTTTACAGATATGCAGGTATCCCTACCCTTTCAACCACATTTCCTGGAGATGTTGGGACTCATGTGGCCAAATGTTTGTGGTATCTTAAAAAACATAATGCAGACCCTATGCCAATGGAGAAAAAGGGGGCATGGCTTGGTAAACTTTATACTCTGGGAAATAACCTCTTAGAAGAACAAAAAGGTAGTGCTCAGGAGGATATCAATCGCTCTGAGCTTACAGAAATTCTTAAGCAATTACATGGGCAGTCTGGTGAGTATTATGAACTTTGGAAAGAAACAAGACAGTGGTCAATAGAACTAATGGAAAGTGTTTACAATTGGGCCGATGTACACTTTGATTCATGGTACTGGGAATCAGATGTCGATGCTGATAGTGTGAAGCTAGTCACTAATTATTATGAAAAAGGCCTATTTATTAAGGATAATGGAGCAATTGGTATCGATCTTAGTGAAGATAAACTAGGGTTTTGCTTACTCTTAAAGTCAGATGGTACAGGGCTATATGCAACTAAAGATCTTGAACTTGCCAGAAGAAAGTTCACAGATCATCAAGTTCAAAAGAGTCTCTATGTTGTAGACAACAGACAAAGCCTCCACTTTAAACAAGTTTTTAAAACACTTGAAAAAATGGGTTTTGAGCAGGCCAAAGATTGTATACATTTACAATACGAAATGGTTGAACTTACTGACGGGGCCATGAGCTCTAGAAAAGGCAATATTGTTGCTCTTGAGGATCTTATTGAACAAATGGTAGAAACCATAAAGAGTGTCCATCTTCAAAAATATAAAGAAACTTGGAGTGAAGAT
>CAYFHZ010000490.1:0-2774 GCA_964342535.1 uncultured Bacteriovoracaceae bacterium
CTACGATGGCAAGGATAAGCATCTTACAAAGATTGGAAAAGACTCTTTTATCGGTAGTGATTGCCAGGTTATTGCACCAATTAATATAGGTGATCGTGTCTATATTGGGTCAGGTTCTACTATTAATAAAGACGTTCCCAGTGATGCTTTTGCAATTGCAAGGGAGCGTCAATCAACTAAAGATGGTATGGCACAACGATTCATCAAGAAGAAAGACGTCTAGATATAGTCGTTTGCTAGTCGAGTCCATAAAAAAATGCTAGATTATGTTAAGTTTTAAGGAGCAATTATGTGCGGAATAGTTGGATATAGTGGTACGTCAAGTGCCAAAAAACCTATTTTGGAAGGACTTAGTAGGTTAGAGTACAGGGGATATGACTCGGCAGGTATTAGTTTACTCGTCGATAATGAAATTAAAATTTTCAAAGAAGAAGGTAAGCTTGTAAATCTACAAGAAAGTTTAGCCAGATATAATGAAATCGATTCATCTATCGGTATTGGACATACAAGATGGGCAACTCATGGTGAAGTAAATAAGACAAATGCTCACCCACATGGAAATAAAGATTTTTCAATCGTTCATAATGGTATTATTGAAAATGCCAGTATTTTGAGGGAAGAATTAAAGGCTAAGGGATATGAATTTAAGTCTGAAACAGATACTGAGGTTTTTTTAGCTATACTAGTAACAAGTTTCAAGAAAAATCCTTCAATTGAAAAATCAATTATTGAAGCATTTAGACAAGTTGAAGGTAATTCAGCTTTTGTTATTATGTGCAAAAAAAGTCATAAGCTTTATTCGATTAAGCGATCAGCTCCACTTGTTTGCGGAATAAATGAAGACTCTGGTGATGTTTATGTTTCATCTGACCCTTATGCTCTGGTTGGCTTTACAACTAAGATCTATTTTCCAGAAGATGCAGTTCTATGTATTGGAGATAGTAGGAAATCAACGCAACGATATGAGTTTTATGAATTGGATATGACTCCTTCAAATCGCTTTTCGATACAGAAAAAAGAAATGGAACTAGGTGTAGTTGATAAAGGTCAGTATGAGCATTTCATGCTGAAAGAAATTTTTGAACAACCAGAGCTTATTCATAAACTTTATCAAATATATCAAAGTAAAGAAGTACAAGATAAACTTGGAAAGATGACTCAATCTAAGCCATCATTTGTTAATATTATTGCATGTGGAACTGCTCTTCATGCAGGTTTAGTGATCAAAGATTTTTTAGAAAGAAAATCAGGGATTAGAACTCAATCAGATTTTGCCAGTGAGTTTAGGTATAGAGATCCGAAATTAAATAAGGACGAAGTTGGTCTTTTTATAAGTCAATCAGGAGAAACTGCTGATACACTTGCTTGTCAGGAGCTTTGTACAGCAAAAGGTCTTACGACTCACTCAATTGTAAACGTTGAAGGGTCGACACTGTACAGAAATTCGAGTGAGAATTTACTATTGCATGCAGGAGTTGAAGTTGGTGTTGCCAGTACTAAAGCATTTACCCAAATGGTACTTGCTGGGTATTTTTATGCTAAAGCTTTTCTAGGGGAGGCTCAAGATAAAAATGTAGAAACTGAATTTGATAATTTGGCAACTGCGATAAGAAAAGTATTACAACAAGAAGACAAAATTAAAAAAATTGCTCAAAAAGTTTACAACTATAAAGGTTTTATTTTTACTGGTAGAAGAGAACAGTATCCTATAGCTCTAGAAGGGGCATTAAAGCTCAAAGAAATCGCTTATGTGCATGCTGAAGGTTATGCTGCTGGAGAGTTAAAGCATGGACCAATCGCTTTATTTGATGAAAATATGGTAAATATTGCGATCGTCACTTCTGATTTATTTGAGAAAACTCTTTCAAATGCTCAAGAGGTAAATGCACGTAGAGGTGTCATGGTAATACTTGCAGAAGGTAAGCATAAGGAACTTGAAGAAATTGCTGATCACTATATTGATATCGATTTTTGTGGAGTAAAAGATCTTAAACCTGTTGTTTCAAATGTAGTTTTACAACTTTTAAGCTATCACATTGCTAAGCTCAAAGGAACTGATATTGATAAACCGAGAAATTTGGCCAAGTCAGTTACGGTAGAGTAATGAATTTAAATCATTTGAATACTGATCAAAAAAGTGCTGTTCTTGAAACGGAAGGCCCTGTTATGATTCTTGCAGGTGCTGGATCAGGTAAGACGCGTACTCTTGTGTCTAGAATACAGTATTTGTTAAATGAAAAGCAGGTTAGTCCTTTTCGATTATTGGCCGTAACTTTCTCTAATAAAGCAGCAAGAGAAATGCGTGAGAGAATTGCAATGGATCAAGATGTGGATCTAGGTGCATTACAAATTACAACATTTCACTCTTTTTGTGCTCGAGTTCTTCGAAATGAAGCCCAGTATATTGGATTAAGTCGAAATTTTACAATTTATGATACTTCAGAGTCTAGAAGCGTTGTTAAAAACGTTTTGGGTAAAAGAGGGATTAATCAAAAAGAATTTCATCCTAATGAACTTTTGTACTATACAGATGGTCTTAAAAATTTAGGTTATTATATTGGTTGCAGAGAAGAAGAAACATTAGATGAGATTGAACAAGAAGATCTTATGTTTGATCTTTTTAAAGAGTATGAAGCAGAACTTCACAAATCAAATGCGGTTGACTTTGGTGGACTCATCACCGGTGTTTTAAACTTATTTGAATCCTTTCCTGAAGTTCTTGAACGATATCAAAAAAGATCCCATTATGTTTTAGTAGATGAGTACCAAGATAC
>CAYFHZ010000491.1:0-2759 GCA_964342535.1 uncultured Bacteriovoracaceae bacterium
TCCCCATCTCTTGCTTACTTGCAACTCTTTTCACTGTTAACAAGTTTAAAAACCATAGTGAGTTAATGGGGATTCTTGCTGGTGGCTATTCTGCAAATCGTATATATAGACTCATATTTTTATGTTCTTTATTAATTGGAATAGTACAATTTCTCAATTTAGGTTTTGTACTTCCTTTAGCGAACAAAATTAAACGTCAAGAGTTTGAAAAAAGTAGAATGAATGAAAGTCGTTATCTTGCACGGAGTCAAATTGGAGAATCAGGCTTAATTTGGTATAAGACAGAGCAATATTTTACTTCCTTTGAAGCATTTGATTCCCAAAATAATACTTTAAAGAATATTAGTATTTATTTTATTTCAGAAGAAAGTAAACTTAACTCAGTTTATCAAGCTGATTCTGCAGTCTATATAGATAAAACGAATTGGAGACTTAGTAATGTTTCCATTATCCAAGAATTAGAAAACAACGAATTTCCCAAATATACTAGGGCCAAACAACTCATAATAGAATTAGAGGAGAGACCTGAGGACTTTACTCAATTTGAATCTGATATTACGACTCTAAATTTTGGTAGTTTAGATTCATTTATTAATAGACTTGAGAAAACTGATATTAATTCTAATGAATATAAAATAATGTTTTATGAGAAAGTATCCCTCTCCATTATATGCATTATCTTTTCATTATTTCCATTAGCCGGTATTTTTAATCCAAATCGACGTTCTGCGGGATTCGGCAAAAGTATTGTTATTACACTGCTTTTTTCTATCGGGTTTTGGAGTGCCCACTCAGGTTTTATATCTCTTGGAAACAGTGCGAAACTCACACCTTTTCTCGCAACCCATATAATACCACTTTGTTTTAGTTTGTACCTTCTACGAACTCTTTATATAAGAAAACAGCTATAATTACCTTTCAACTTTACCCTTAGTTATTTCAATTTTTTTAAGGCCATGATATATAGCCTGCATGGAAAAAATAACAGAAAACTACACACTTACTGGAGAATTGCTCCCAATACACACTTACCCAGACCCTGTTCTTACGACAAAGGCCCAGGAAGTTACTGACTTCAATGATGAACTTAAAGTACTTTGTACTAATATGCTTTATACAATGTACCAAGCACCTGGAATTGGTCTAGCTGCACCTCAAATTGGACTTAGTAAAAGAATATTTGTTATTGATGTTGATTACTCAAGAGAGGAAACAGCAGAAGGTTCTGGCGAATATACCCTAGGAGACTTTAATCCACGAGTTTTTATAAATCCCAAAATTGTAGATAAAGAAGGTGAAATCGTTTACCAAGAAGGATGCCTTTCACTGCCTGGAATATTTGAAAATGTAAAACGATATGAAAATATAAAAGTTGAGTATCAAAATACAGACGGCGAAAAGTTAGAAATGGCGGCTGACGAATTATTAAGTATCTGTATACAACACGAGAATGACCATCTTGATGGTATTGTATTCATTGAAAGGTTAAGCCCTTTGAAGAAAAATTTTTTCAAGAAAAAACTAACAAAACAAAAAAAACAGAAGAATAAAAATTTATGAAAAAATTAAAATGTGTCTTTTTAGGTACACCTGATTTTTCCGTACCAGCACTCAATGTCTTAGATAACCATCCGCTTGTTGATTTAAAATATGTTGTATCTATGCCTGATAGGAAGTCTGGTCGAGGCATGGAGTTACATTCACCCGAGGTCATTCAGTACGCAAAACAGAACAAACTCAACTATTTTCAAACTGAAAACATTAATAAAGAGGAAGTTTTTTTAGAAAAATTAGAATCTGAAAAAATAGACTTCATTGTCGTTTTAGCTTTTGCACAGTTTTTAGGAGATAGAATTTTAAATTTACCAAACTTAGGATGTTTTAATATTCATACTTCTTTACTTCCAAAATATAGAGGAGCAGCACCTATTCAGTATGCTCTTTTAAATGGAGATTCTTCTACTGGAGTGAGTATTCAAAAGATGGTTAAAAAAATGGATGCTGGAGATATTTGTTTATCTCATCCTGTTAGTATTCATACAACCGAAACAGGTGGGCAATTATATACTAGACTTAAGTATCAAGCAGCTCTTTCACTCAACGATTTTATCTATGACCTAGCAGATGGAACAGTTGAATTTACAACACAAGATGAGGCGAAAATAAGTTTTGCTCCTTCTCTTAAAAGAGATGATGGTCATTTAAAATTTAAAGAAATGCAGTCTGAGCAAATTATTAATAAA
Source organism: uncultured Bacteriovoracaceae bacterium (assembly GCA_964342535.1). Lineage (GTDB taxonomy): Bacteria > Bdellovibrionota > Bacteriovoracia > Bacteriovoracales > Bacteriovoracaceae. Next base: position 2,244 of record CAYFHZ010000491.1, read on the forward strand.
GTCCGAGGTCTTTATCCATGGCCAGGAACTTTTTGTTTTTTAAATAAGAAAAGATTAAAAGTATTTGAAGTCCTAACTTCTGATCTGTCATTAAAACCTGGAGAAGTGTCATCCAATCTTGGACAAATACATATAGGAACTCTTGATTCGGCCATACGGCTAAAATATATACAATTAGAAGGCAAGAAAGCTTGCTTAGACTCAGAACTTTTAAACGGTCTCAAGCAAGGCTTTGAATTACATTAGGAATTTCACATGACAACTATTGCCCCTAGCCTACTTTCTGCAGATTTTTTAAGATTAAGTGATGACATTGAAAGATTGAATACCATCGACGATCTTTGGCTTCACCTCGATGTTATGGATGGACACTTTGTTCCTAATCTTACCTTTGGTACAACCGTTTTAAAATCATTGCACAAAATTACAAAACATAAACTAGATGCTCATTTAATGGTAACAAATCCAGAAGATTATATTAATTCATTTAAGTCTCTTAATCTTCATAATTTTACC
>CAYFHZ010000492.1:0-2751 GCA_964342535.1 uncultured Bacteriovoracaceae bacterium
TGAGTAATGAACAAGAGATTCTAAGTTTGATTTTTGATTTTCTACTTAAATGTAATGAAAAGAATTATGGCAAGCCAATTCTTTTCAAAGATCTTTGTCTTTATGCTGTCAGTAAGCTCACAGCTAAAGACGTCGACAAAATTAAGGAGCAAAGCCTGAGCGAAATGGAAAAAGTTGAGATTGCTCTTTTAGATCACAACAAGAAGACTGGCCAGTCATTAAGCTTGGGAGAATTTTTAGTAAAGAAGCTTAGAATTAACTAACTTTAGGAGAATGCTTATGAACAATGAAAGAACGCAATTATTTATTGGAAAACTAGGTAAAGAACCAGAACTAAGATACACCCGTAATCAAAAGCCTGTTTGTACTTTGTCTGTTGCTGTTAATGATGAGGAACAACAAAAGACTTTATGGAATAAGGTTGTGGTTTGGGGAAAGCAAGCAGAGCTTGCTAGTCAATATCTCAAAAAAGGAAGTGATATTTTCGTGCAGGGACAGAGACAGATGAGGGAGTTTAGAACCTCAGAAGGGGAGATGAAAAGGTATGAAGAAGTCAATGCGAGTTTAATAGGCTTTTCAAATCTCTAATATGGAAAATGAGATGAACTATATATTAAAGAAAGTTTGGTTGAGTACAGATGAAGCAGCTCTATATTTAGGGAAGTCTAAAAATGCAATTTGGTTACTTGTCAGTAAAGGACATCTGATAAAAAGAAAGTGGAATCGCAGGCTCTATTTTAAACGAGCTGAACTTGACCAAATTCTTGAAGAATCATTTATGTAGGAGAAGGATATGGCCATAACACAAGTTACAACTTTGGAAGGATCATTAAAATATCAAGTCTATGTGAATATTAGAAGTAAAGTCATGCCTAGTATTAGATATCAAAAGAGAATTACGGGGATTACTTCGAAAGCAGAGGCATCTAGAAAAGAGAAGCGATTGATTCAAGAGTTATCACAGAAGGTCGCTCTCAAGGAAGGGCATGGACTAACTTGGAGAATGGTCATATCAAAATGGGCGACTACGGTCGCCTCTCCTTCCTATATGGATAAAAGTTATAACCCAGTCGTCATCAGAGACTATGTTTCAATGCTTCATAAATGGACAAGAGATTGGTTAGATAAGCCAGCATCTCAGATAACTAGAGGTGATGGTAGGGAAGTATTAGACAGAGTTCTTGAAGAAGGAAGAAGTAAGGCATTTCAAAAGAGATTAAAAAATACAATTAATATGATTTACAATTGGGCAATTGAGTTTAAAAAGATTCGTGGTGTTCTTCACAGTCCGGTATATGGCCTAAAGGTTGTTGTGAAACAAGATAAAAGGCCTGAAATTTTAAAGCCCAATGAAATAAGAAAACTTCTTTATGAGGCCAAATATCAAAAACACGAATGGTATTTTGTTTGGGCAATGGCTCTGCTTACAGGTATGAGAAATGGAGAACTCTATGCTTTAAGGTGGGAAGATGTAGATTTCGAGTATGAGACTATAAAAGTAGAACGTTCTTATAACTTTAAGATTAGTAAATTCAAAGACACTAAAGCCGGATATTGGAGATCAGTTCCAATATCATCTGAACTAAAATATCTCTTACTTGAGATTAAAAATAATTCTAGGTCAGAATTTGTATTACCCCGGTTTTCTAAGTGGAAAAATGGAGAACAAGCTAAAACTCTTAAGTTATTTTGCAAGAAAATCGATCTCCCCCAAATTCGCTTTCATACTTTGAGGGCTTGTTTTGCCACTCAACTTTTAGGGGCAGGAGTCGAACCCGTAAAGGTTATGAAGATATGCGGGTGGAAGGATTTAAAGACACTTGCTGTTTATTTACGTCTGGCAGGGATAGAAGAAAAAGGAGTGACTGAGGGGCTGAATTTTCTACCTCAAAAAGAGGTTGTAACACCTATAAAAGAGGTGGTCTTTAGATAGATTGATAAAACATGGTGAAATCAGTTACTTAGCTAATCCTTGGTTTAAGGAAGTTGATATTTCAGAGCTATAAATACTTAAAATTTTACTAGTTTAAACCGAGAGAGGTTTATGATAGAATAAAATTCAGACTATATGGAGCTGAAAATATGTCTAAATTAAACCAAGTACTGTTAGATTGGAAGGCCGGTGATGTTCATGGATTGCGTTGGTTTGACGAAAAAGGAATTGGCCAAAGAGAGGCTTTTTCATACTTTGAAAATGGCTATCTTGAAAAGATAGGGCCAGGCGTATTTAAGCGTAAGGGTGATGGCCTTAGTCCATACGGGCTAGTTCGTTTTATACAAGAAGAGCTTAATCTTAAAGTACACCTTGCTGGTAGATCAGCATTAGAATCTCATGGGCACTCTCATTATCTATCATTAGGGGATAAGAAGTTAGTTCACCTATTGAGCTATGAGATAAAGTCTATACCAAAATGGTTAATGAGCCTAGATAAGGAATTTAAAATAGCCTTTAAAAAATCAAGTTTATTAAGTCATGAGAATTTTCTTACTGAAGTTGAAAATAATGGATTTGCTGTTAAGGCTTCTTGTAGAGAATTAGCAATACTAGAGTTTATAGAAAATTTAGACCTTTCAAATGGACTTGAGACTGCACAGAACTATACAGAGTCTTTAGTGACATTAAGAAAAGACGTTTTACAAAAAGTATTGGAAGAAAGTAAGTCAGTTAAGGTTAAACGTGTTTTTTTATATCTTGCTGAAAAAGTTAATTTACCAAGCTTTAAAGATCTGAATTTATCTAAAGTCGATTTA
>CAYFHZ010000493.1:0-2744 GCA_964342535.1 uncultured Bacteriovoracaceae bacterium
TAGTCATTATTTCAGAAAATAGTCAATTTTTTGCTTCTTTTTTATCAAAATAGCTATACTCCTCACCCCATTTTCTCCAACATCCTGCTAATCTATCAAAAACTTGTCTTGAATCTGTTTCAGATCCTAGCAGTGGACTCCCATTTTTATCAATAATGTTATTTCCTTGAGAATCTTTCTGTGGAACACCGGTTTTTCTAAAGTACTTTTGGGCAATAATATCTGTTGCAACTTGAGACCATGTGGCCGGTACAGTTACGCTCATTGATGAAGTCTTAGAACCATCAAGGTTTTTTACCTCACTAGTTCTTGTTTCAAATTTTAATGATTGATATGGTGATTGTCCCTTCCTGGTAAATTTACGACTAATCTTCACGTTGGCTTCTCCTTTTTAATCCATCAAAAATTCAGCTGTATTAGTATTAGAAGGCCATACCACAGCGAAGTCAACACTATATATTGTAGCGACAAAGTGTCATAATACTGACTTGCACTAGATATGGTGTTGTTTACAACTATTCGTCATTATTTTGATCCTAAGTAGTTGAAATTAAGAATTAGTAAAAAATTTTGTGGTATTTATTTTTTTTAAAAAACTAAATGTAGTATAATAGTCTTGTTTATAACCTTTTTTGACCACTATATGGGACTCACCAGTCGTGATAGAATTTCTTTATGATCAAACTACTACTCTTACTCACTTTGGGATTAAATATTTGCTACGGTTTCGAAGTTGAAGATCCTGTTTTTGACATTGAAGATATGGAACATGAAAATAAAGGTTGTCCCATTAACTCTATTTGCTCAAAGACAGCAGGACAAATGAGAATCAATTTTAATCAAATAATCAAAGAAATCAATGCTAAACCTCAGGATAAAATAAAAAAGCTGAATAATTTTCTAAAAGAAACTGGTCTTCCCCTTATTTTTCTTACAGATAAAAATGCACAAAAAACCATCGATCCCATTATGTGGAACTCTAGTTGTAAATTACATAACTCAAAAAATCCTAATAATGCTATTATGAAAGCAGAAAAGTTTCTTAAAGAAATAAGGCCTGCAGACCAAATGATTTTTAACCCACTTCGAGTTTACTTAGAAAAAACGGAAATTGATTTATTTGTTCCGTTTCAATCTAGTCTCGTTATGTTAGATGGTGATAAGGTAATCACAATAAATGACTTTGAAGATATGTTTTATCAATTAAGTATTAACCCAAGTGGAAAACTAAATGTTACTAATTATTCAAGCAAAGAAATAAATGATGCTCTTTCAAAAAAAATAAGCGATGTAAAATGTCCTAAAGAAATGGATGTAGACAGTGACTACTACCAAAAGGCATATTGTAGTAAATTATGGGACATTAAAGCTAAAAAACTTAGAACAATTCAATTTGCATGGGCTTGCCCTTAAATTATTTAATTTCTTGAAGAGATTGTGAAAGGATAGAAATATTTCCTTCTTCATCACATGACTTAGAGTTTTCATAAACCAGAGAATCTACAAGTCCCTTCTTATTAGTCGCACTTGATAGATTAACACCAATAATGATTTGAGAAATTGTTTTGTAGTATTGTGTCTCTACCTTGCTACCATATAAGATCGAAAGGCATAGTCCTTCAGAAGTAGTACATTTTGAATTATTTATACTGTTTGAGATCCGGTAAAGAATCGCAAGGTCATCGCTCACCTCAACAGTATTTATAGAATCACTTCCTGCAGTAATAGCACTGCAAAGGCCAGACACTAATGAATGACTCTGGTCTATAACCTGAGAAGAATAGAGTCCTTCACTATTAGAATAGAAATATCCATTTGCCGTTTTTGTAATAAATGAAGAGATAGTTGATGTCGTTGTTTCTTTAGTCGAATCATCATTGGGATCGTAGCAAGCTGTATTTTCAACTTCATAATACATTTTTTTACCAGCTGTTATAAGATAAATATCGAGGTAGTTCTGCTTAGATTTCAGTGCGGTACAAATCAGAGTAAGTGCTTCAAGTTCTGAACTTGAAAAAGTATCTGATCCTGATACACTCCAAATTTCGCCTACGGTATTCGCGTTTTCACTCTCTTCTATTTTTCCACAACTAACAAAAATGAAGACAAGTGATAAGAAAATGAGTTTCAATGTAAATCCTTTTATAATTAGCGTTTTACAATATTTTGATTTCTACCAAAATTGATTGATTCCCTAAAAGAATTGAACCATAGTAACTCGCCTCTGCCAAGTAAATCCTGAGCAACACCTTTGTATCCTACTTCAGCTTGTAATTGATCTATAATAATTAAATTAGCAAAAACAGGGATTTTTAGAACAGCAGCAAGTCCTTTTTTCGTCTTATGAAAATTTTTATCATTTTTAAAATATGTCACAACATTTTCATACAAATAGTAACCTTTACTAACTCCTGTATCACAAAGTTCATGCACTTCAACTTTAAGGTGATCGGTATAATTCATAAGTGCTGTTTTCAAATAAGAGTCAACTTCTGACCAATTATCTGCATTTAAAGCAGTATAAAGATCCGTGTTTTTCGTATATGGAAGTGCCATCGCTGGAAAATATACGGCCATAGTTGGGTCATTTGGTATCGCAGAATAATTTTGATTTTTAATTTCAGTATCAGAATCGACTTTAGAATAATGTCTTAAAATGAGATCGTGAAAAGCAGGACAAGAGTTAGTATCTTCTTTGTAACCTGCAAGTCTATTCATGGTTTGATATTGATCAAATAAGCTAA
>CAYFHZ010000494.1:0-2736 GCA_964342535.1 uncultured Bacteriovoracaceae bacterium
TATTAAGTGGTTTTTTTATGCTGAAACTGGTGTCGGTGATCTGAAAATCGACAAAGGACAGAAGAAGTCTACACTTATTCCTCTACTTCATCCACATCTCAAGAGACAACTCAAAGTAAAGCTTCTAACGCTTCTACTTCAAATGTATGTTTTGAAAGTGTTTTTACAAAAACATGTTTAGAAAAAGTAAAAAAGAATGTTTTTCAAGAAGAGCGAATCACTCAAAAAGAAATCGAAGAAACTGAGTCACAAATGTTTCTTGTAAAACAATCTTTAGAAGTCAAATATCTCACGAGAGATAATACTGACTATAATAATGATATACCAGAAGTACAACTCAACTTTTTTCCACACTCTGCGGTGAATTTTCATGAAACAAAAATTGATTGTGAAATAAAAAACAATATTCTAGGAACGTATTATAATGCAAATATCTATTGGCAATCAAATTATGAGATAGGAACTAAAGATAAATCAAATCAAGATAATTTAGAGATGAGTTTACGTTTTTCATCTACCGGGGCCAAGGAGTCCTGTTCTGTTAGTACAGCTGAAGGGGGCAATGTCGTTCCAAACCCGATAAATGGTTTAAAAGAAAAATATTTTGATGAATCTAATTACATCTATGGTTTTAAGTATGATTCTAATAATTATGGAAATATTTATGCTGAAGTAACTAAAACACCTACTGATATTGAGGGTATTCATAAAATTAAATATTATGTTTATAATCGCAACCATACTAAGGGTTGGGATGATGCACAGATTTTTATAACAACTTTTGAATATATTTCTATAAACCAAGGCGCCGACACAAAAGCACTTTTAGAGACATTATCTAAAGATGATTTATTACTTAAAATCAAGCTATCTGAAAAAATAGAGAGTAAAAGAATTAGATCTTTTGCTGAGAGTTCAAATAACATCAATGGTACTTGGTACCCAGTTGAAGTATATACAATAACATCGTCAGGAGAAAAGTTTCAGTTACTAAGCAGAAGTGAAGCACTTGAAACACTAGGTGAGATCGTAATTAGTAACAATATTGTTGAGTCAAACAAAAAGCATTATGGTAAATTTCAGCTAGAACATGACTATGCTAATGAATACTACTCTATTGGAAGTGTTGATCGTAGAAAATCCTTATATGACCATAGATATGAAAATACATTCTATGTTCATAACGAAATTACTTATAAGGATATTTTCTATCACAAGCTAATCTCTGACTCGATAAAACTTAAAAATATGGATGAGCTTAAGAAAAGTGAATCAAAACAGGAAGTCATAGTTAAATATATCCGGATATAATTTGTGTTACAGAAATACTGAATTTATCTCAATACTCTAACCTAAGCAATAAAGTCTTAATTAAGGTAATTACAGGACAAAGTTGAACATAAAAAAGCCCACTAGCGGACTTTTTAAATAACTGAAATTTGGGACCTTCAGTTTGTTTTTATCAAAAAAGTGGTCGGGGAGATAAGATTAATTTCTCCATTTTTCATCAAAATGGCCAGTAAATGCTGGGATTTTAAAAGTTTAAGATGCTCTTTTTAGAGTCTTTATAAAGTCAGGATGATTTTTAAGGCCCTGAGGAATCAAAAGCTTTTCCAGTGTAACTGGAAAAATGGCACAAAGCTTTATAGCGACATTTACACCAATATCCCTCTTTCCATTTTCAATAGCAGAAATATTATTCTGAGAAGTTCCAATTAGATCAGCCAATGCCGCTTGAGAAAGCTCAAAGGCTTCACGATATCTTTTTAAGATATCACCAACTATTTCTTTTTTAGCTTTTCTTTTAATTACATCTTTTGCTTTCTTCATAATCGTCTCCTAGCTATAATCGTGATCAGGTGTAACTCGCACAATAGCTATTTCAATTTTGCCTTCATCCAATAACTCTAAATACTCTTTCTCACACTTTTTTGTGATTAATACCTTCCATGTCATTGATTAATTACATATCAAGCACGATATAATATCAATAATGATATATTTACTAAGGAAGAACTATATATGAGCTGCAATTCTTGACGCCTAACCCATTGAAATCTCTGAAGGTAAAAGAAATTAACACCTATGTAAATATGAGCAAGGGCTATATTTCTCGATCAATGTTTCCTGTACGATATAACAAAGAATTTTAATATAAACGGTTTTGAAGAACCATTAGGTTTATGGCCATAAGGTCTAGGAGATTTTATGAAAAAAATATTATTACCCCTTTTGACTATTTTTTTGTATTTCTCTGCCTTAGCGCAAGACGAGCTTTGTACAGTTGTAACAAAAACAGCTCGATTTGATTATGGTGAGCTAGAAGATGAATATTTTGCAAACAAGACTTTAACATACAAAAAACGTATGCACTCATGGGAGGATTGTTACCAATATGCAATAAAGCTAGCTGAAGAATCAAAATACTATTACCGTGGAGAAAATTCTGTAAATGAAAAATATGTACTTTCTTACTATAATGAGTGGGAGTTTGAGGATGGATATAGCTCATACGATTTTTGGAATAATATTGATAATTCAAGTGGTAAAGTAACAAAACACACTTCTACATATAGTGCTGTCCCATATAAAGAAGATCAAAGATTCCATGAAGACGGTAGGACTTTCAAGTAATATTTTCAAGTGCCTACATGGGCACTCTAAGTCACTATAAAATACTAGTAAAATAGACTAAGTCTGGGCGAAAAGGCTCAGACTTAATATGTAAAAAATAAA
>CAYFHZ010000495.1:0-2734 GCA_964342535.1 uncultured Bacteriovoracaceae bacterium
CAGGTAATTTAGTTTATGGTCTTTATTTTGGAGACGAGTCAAACACTGCAAATAACCTAAGATATTTAGCAATGGGTGCAAATAAAATTTCTGAAGATAATGTTACAACTCTTTATGTTGCTGGAGATGCAGGTGTTCAATGGGGTGTTAAGCTTTCTTACTTAGATTATAAAGATAAGCAAAACTCTGCTGATAAATCATCTAATGCTGCGAGAGCAACTATCGGGATCAACTCTGGTGATTTAGAGTCATTCTTACAAGTTGGTTTATCTAATAAAGCTGAAAACGGAGCTGAAGAGTTCAAAGGTAAAGGTTCATATCAATTAGGTATTACTTATAATGTAGGTGATATCGATTATATGGCAGAATTAAGATCAATGTCTGTTGAAGATGGTGATGGTAATAAATTTGATGCTAACTTTACAAGAGTTGGGGTTGCAAAATCTTATAAACTTAATGAAAGAGCTAAACTTTGGACATCAGCATGGTACAAAATGGATAACTCTGACAACAAAATGGATGCAGTTAGTGCATATGGAGAGAATAAAGAAACTTATCTTCCTGTAGTAGTTGCTTTAGAAGTTGAAGTTAAGGAATGGTTAACTTTAAGAGGATCTGTGGGTAATGAAATTATCGGTGAGTCTGAAAATAATTCAGGTGATAAGAAAACTAGAAATAACAAATCTATCGTAGCAGCTGGTGCTTCATTAGTATTTGGAGATCTTGCCATTGATGGTATGATCGGTAATACTGATAATAATACTACTGTTGGTGAATCAACTGCAGGTGGTAATGGAACTCTTAGATCTGACGCTTTAATGTCAAGAGTTTCTATGACTTACAAGTTCTAATAGGATGTTGGAATATTGGGAAATTTAATTTCTCTTAAGGGTCTGGTTTATACCAGGCCCTTTTTTTTTGTTTAAACCTCGTATAAGATATTTTTTATGTTAAAGCGTGTTCTTATTCTTTTTACCCTTTTTGTCCTCTGTATTGTAAGCACTGGTAGTGTTCTTTATTTCTATGTAGATAATGAATCAGAGAAGCTTGTTCAAGGTTACCCTGTATGGGTAAAAGATCATTATGAGTTAGTGAAGTCCAAGCCTAAGAATTGGGTGGAGCTTAAAATGATTTCCGACTCAATAAAGTGGGCCATTATTTTGAGTGAAGATTGGGCTTTTTATGACCATAGTGGAGTTGATTTCAACCAACTTGAGATTGTTTTAATGGAAAGTTATGAGGAAGGGAAGCTCACTAGAGGTGCAAGTACAATAACTCAACAACTTGTTAAAAATGCTCTTTTGACTCAGGAAAAAACACTTATAAGAAAATTTAAGGAAATTCTTCTTACTCTTATGGTAGAGGATAAAATGACCAAAGATCAAATACTTGAAAAATACCTTAATATGATAGAGTTAGGTGAAAATATTTATGGTGTTGGAGAAGCTTCAAAGTACTATTTTAAAAAATCAAGTTCGAAACTGAATCCTAAAGAAGGTGCTTTCTTGGCCATGTTATTACCAAGTCCCGTAAGGTATTCCCAATCTTATCGCTCTCAGGAGTTAACTGATTTTGCAAAAGAGCAGGTAAGTAATATTCTTCTCAAAATGAAACAGGCCCATATAATATCGGAAGTTCAAAGAGAAGAATTTGATAATAAGCCATTAAGTTTTGAAAAACGAGCTCAGATAGCTGCGCCTAAAAAAACGGATTTAAGTGTATTTGATGATCTCGAATTTTATGAATGATTGAGACAGCGTAAACACTCATATGCCACAGCAGTAGCTGTATTTGATAAATTCAATGATCTTATGTGTTCACTAAACATAGGAAGTTCAAACATTCTGTCTTTGTATTTTCTATGAAACTCTTGAGGAATCCCTTTTGTTTCTGCTCCTAAGATTAAGTAACAACCTTCAGAGTAAGGAGCATTGTAAAAATTTTGTTCTTTATTATTTTCAAAAAAGAATAATTGATCACGATCAGGATTTTCACCAGTAAGAAAATCATCAAAATTATCATATTCTGTAATTGAGACATGTTTCCAATAATCAAGACCAGCTCTTCTGACTGCTTTCTCCGAGAGATCAAAACCATAAGGTTTGATGAGAATAAGATCAATGCCTAGAGCAACACAAGTTCTTCCAATACTTCCAGTATTTCCTGGAATTTCTGGTTCAAATAAAACGATTTTAAAATGTTTCTGTTTCATATAAAAGTGGCCCTCATAGGAGGGCCATTAGCTTATTTTCCAGTAAGTAGTTGATGAAGAGATCTTACCATGAGTCCTGAAGCCCCTTTAGGAGGGCAATAAGGAAGATGCTTTTGATCTGTACAAACTCCAGCTATATCTAAATGAGTCCATTTGATGTCATTTTTTACGAAGTTTTCTAGAAAAGCTGCAGCTGTGGCCGTACCAGCTCTTGCAGGTGTACCAATATTTTTAAGGTCAGCAACCTTTGACTTCATATCACTTCTCCACTCAGGGATAATAGGAAGTTCCCACATATACTCATCACTTGCTTTTGCAGCACTTAGTACCTGTTTTGTAAATTTAGCATCATTACCAAGAGCAGCACATACTTCTTGTCCCAAAGCAATAAGACAAGCACCAGTAAGAGTCGCAGCATCTATGATATAATCTGGCTTTTGGTCACAAGCGTAATCAAGACAATCTGCAAGCACAAGTCTACCTTCGGCATCTGTATTAAGAATTTCAACAGTCATTCCATTT
>CAYFHZ010000496.1:0-2731 GCA_964342535.1 uncultured Bacteriovoracaceae bacterium
AGAATTAACAATACTTAATAATGACATTACAAACTCAGGTGGAAATAATCAATACTTTGCTATTTATGGAGCGAAGGGGAATCCGAACTACCAAATGTGGCCGAATGTCGGTGATTACTTTGTTTTGCGCTCCTCAGCATCAGGCAATAAAAAGATTGCCCCGATCGTATTTGATAGTTTAGATGGGTGGGGAAATATTGTATTTTACAAGGGGATGGCTTACTTTCAAGGTGCTGTTGGTATTGGTCATCCCCCAGTGAAGGGTGTTAAGTTATCCATAAATGGAACAATTCAATTGAGAAGCTTTGATGTTAGTGATTTGCCATCTCCTAGTACCGTTGGATTGGTGAGTCTATTAAAAAACTCTAACGGAGTTTTATCTTTGGTATTCTCAGATGGAAGTAGCTGGCTTAGTTTATCTGGAGACAAAATACCTAATAAGCCATAGATCTAATAAATTAAATTCCGTATTGAACCATAAATAAATAATACTAAGGAGCCCCAAGTCATTAAGATCATGAAACCATCTTAATCTCTAGTCGGCTTCTTTTAAATTTACTAAAAAATTCGATCAGTTTTTTGTTAAGCCGGTGTTTTATTTTGAAAGGGTTGAGTCTGGACAAGGATAGTAGGAATTAGCCATATTTAAGTTGATTCTCAATACGAATGAACTCCCCTACTATGCTAAAAACAAAAAAAAAGAAGCTTTCTCTCATACAAAAAATTCCAATCAAACTAAGAAATATCGTAATTCAAGCTGATTTTCTGCAATAGGACCGAAGTTAGCACGCTAAAATCCAACGCTGGACTTTACCAGATTGATGATTGATCAAATTTATCTAGGACGAATTCAAACTCCTCTTCAGGTGGACCCCTTGCTGGATCCGCAATCACATCATGGTGATCTAAGTTAAAATGCTTTAAGATTTTCCTACACTCGATTGGACTTGTGATACTCGCCATAAATTTAAGTTTACTGCCGCAGTGATCACAGTTATCCACCTCATAATGAAAAACATGCTTCATTAATTCGGCCCAAGGTGTCTGATAGATTTTCTTTTTCGCCTTGTCAGTTTTTTTCTTTTTCTTGGGCCTCGCCATTGCTGTAACTTCTGAGCGTTTTTTATGTCGGGCCCCCAGAACACCGTAGTAGCGAATAAGATTGACTCTTGGTGGTGGAATAAGAGCAATGATTCTTTTGATAAATTGCTCTGGTGTAAACTTTAGATGAGTTGTTCCATCCGTATAAGCAGATTTGAGCTTTAGAATGACCTGTCCATATTCATCTTGAGAAATTCTATCCTTTGGAATTGCTCCCCTGCAAACATAACGACATAGCTTTTCTAAACCTCCCCTATCTCCTTTTCTAATTTTAGTATTTGCATGCAGTGAAAACCCCTCTAAAGAACAACTCTTCGATCCACTAAATTCTAAAAATGGCGGTGTCCAGTACCTGCCTATACTCTTAGGTCTCTGGTAATTATCAACTAAATTACAAACACTTTGTGATTTAATTAAATTTAGTTGGGAGTCATTTTCATAAAGCTCTTTATCATCATTTTCAGCTAAATAACCCGCACGAATAAAGGCCCTACCTATACGGTGATAAAGAAGCTCTGTTAATCTTGTAACTTCCTCATCTGTTGGTGTGAAATTTATAAAATTTTGTTCTCCACGTGCATCTGTATGAAAGACTCCATCTAAATACAATGAGTGAAAATGAATATTTAAATTAAGGGCACCGCCAAAGTGCTGAATAACTGTTATCGCACCAGTATTTGGATCGATTAATTTTTTCTGTTTTGCTTTGTTTATATAATGAGAGGTTATAACCCGGTGAAAAATTTTAAGAACTTTATTTAAAAGTTTCTGATCTGAACTTAAAATATATCGATGATTATAAGGCATAGAGAGAACCTATTGCCTCACAGGTACGTCAGGAATGACTTCTTCAACTAAATGTTTTGCCGTATCGGCCATTCTTCTGCCATTGCATCTTGGACAAATAGTTCTCCCCTTACAAGAATAGGCAACAAATTTATCTTTTTGACATAAGGAACATTGAAAACGTGCCATACCATACCGTACAGTGGAACTCCACAGCTTAGATATTTATTGAATTCTCGTTTAATATGAAATGGATAGAAAATATCTTTAGCCGCTTTACCCTCAAAAACTGAACAGGAAGTTTTTTTAATTATTTTGTGAAGATCTGTGGTTCTGGGGTCGTTAAAGGTATGCACGGGAAAATTATGTGCAAGATTTGGGGCAATATTTGAAGACTCAAAGTATTGTTATTATTAGTTGTGCAATCCCGAGATCTTAATATTACCGGCCTTACGTGGAGGGGATGAGATTGTAGTAAGTATCTAGTGTTTCTAATTATTAATTACTCGTTTCATTCACAGCTTCTCCTTGAAAAGAATTATATTACAAATCAGGATCATTTCTTGTCCAGTCCAAATTCAAATAATAACTTCCTTCATTTTAATCGTCTAAACTCCTAGAATTCAAGACATTTTATATTTTTTTAAGGATTTTGGCCGACTTCGGCTCAAAAAATCTAATTACAGCTCATTTATGACTGATAAACCTCTCCCACACAACTTTTCAGTTACCAAATTGGTAATCGAAAATTACCAATGGGGAATCTTAAAACCAAAATTTCTCGTTAACTAATTGTAATTATAGACCCCCCTACTCCAAAAAAGTTGGCACGCTCCTTGAGTAT
>CAYFHZ010000497.1:0-2728 GCA_964342535.1 uncultured Bacteriovoracaceae bacterium
CTGTCCATAAAGAAAAGAATCCTTTGGTATGTGAATTATGTGACAAAATCTTTTTGAATATAAAAAATTAGAAACTGGTTACTATTGTGATACGGATCGAGTTTTGACTTATACTGGTGAGTATCCGTTTTGGTACCAAGAAGAAAATGAAGTATCTCAGTCAAGAATGAAGATTGAAGATGATATTTATCTCTACTTTAACATTCATAAATTAAACTTCAGTGATACGAAAAAAAATCCTATTCAAGATACTTTAGATCATGAATCTTTTTCTTTCTTTTACCCCCAGTTCTCTAATTGGAGAAGATCAGAAAAAGTATTTGTAACTCTCGACAAAGAAACAAGACAGCAGCTTCTAAATGCTCTCTCGAAAGCAGACCCGAGAATCAACCCACGAGTAGACGATAAGTACTTAGACTCACCCTATATTATTACTGATAAGGACTCTACTTTTAGTTTTAATGAGAAAGAAGATGCATATGTCATGAAGAATATCATAGTGCGTTTATTTTATAAGTCTTGGGGGCGAACTCGTGAAAAAGATTTAAGGGCCAATATAAGCTTTAAACCTGGAACATATTATTGGAATGCTAAATTTTTATCTATTGAAATAATTAAAATATAAGAAAAAAAGGACATCATAATGAAAAGAAAAAAAACAATATGGATACTTATTCCTCTTCTAATTGCCTCAACATCTTTTGCAAAATCTACCGGTGGTGGTAATGGTGGAGACGTTTTTATTTGTGAGGATCCGTCTCAAAATGTGATCCTTGATTTTTATGAAGGTAAAGAAAAAGGAATGTTTGAGAATTTTGGAGATCCTTCTAAGTCTTTAACTGAAAATTACCTAAAATGGATTTCTCTTTTCGAAAATGTAGATCAGAGCGAAGCAGCTTCTTTTAAAGAAAGTGGTTTAAATTTTATAAATGATATCAATAAAATCTTGAACGGGGAAGTAGATAGAACGTGGCTTGTTTCATTTACCGAAGATGACCTACTTGATATTCCAGATTCAGAAGAGTTAATAAATCCGAAAAAATGTATAAAGCACCAGATTGCCGTACGAACAAATGGACGAAGAAACAACTCGATTCTTATTATTCAAAAGAATTTATGGAATCAGATAGCAACTAATCAACAAGCAATACTTATTGCCCATGAAGTTGTCTACGGTCGTTTTATACTAAAAGGAGCGACTGATTCTCGAGATGCAAGGTTTTTTAATCAAGAAATTATGTCCGGCAAGTTTCAAAATATGAGTATATGTAATTATTATAATTTTATAAATTTTCAAACGAGTTATAAAAATTTTATTTTTAATGATATAACAATTGGAGATGGAACAATTTTTTCAACAAGTTCAATTTCGGTTGGTGAAGAATTTCGCTGTAAAGACAACTCAATCGAAAAGTATAATTTAAACCTTGAAGTTGATGGTTATTATGTTCCTTTTCAAAAAGCATTAGACGCATATAATAAAAAAACTTTTCTCGAACTTGCATGGCAATCTAAACATTGGCTGTACTATATGTCAGGTGGCCTTGGTATAACTTTTGATAATACAAAATTTTCTATGTATCTTGATAAAAGATCACTTAATCTATCTCAAACAGCTAAAAATGCTTTCCCTGAAAGGGTTGGTGGAGCTGATTTTTACATGAACGACGAATTTAACTTAAAAGATGAGAATGATCTACTTTCGAAGCATATTGCAAAAAAGTTCCAAGAGCTTAATTTATTAAACATTACTTCATCTTCAAATCCTATAAGAATTCAGAACACAAAAAATTCTCTTTTTGAAAAGCTACCTAACGAAAATGCTTATATTATTAAAAATTTAGAAATGACTTATTCTGTACCTGGAAGATGGTTGGGAGTAAAAGTGCAAAAGAAAAATATTGATATTATTTTATCGGAAAAAGCCCCTAGCTTAAGCTATAAACCCAAAAAAGAAATGATCATTCATGAAGTTAATATTTACTAACACTAGTAAGAAAGGCCACTCAAAAGAGTGGCCTTCCTAATATTAAATTCTTAAATCAAATAAAACTAAGATCCACAAGCAATACAATCATCAGGATTGTCTAATGAACACATCATTGCTTCTTCAGCTGTGAACTGACCAGGTTTTGCTTGAATAACTGGCTCAGATTCAGCAGCTTTTTGATTTTTTTCTTCATCTCTAACGGTAAACTGAATCGCAGCAGAAGCAGCTTTAGTTCTTAAGTAGTACATACCTGTTTTAAGACCGCTTCTCCAAGCATGAAAATGCATTGATGATAATTTACCAAGATTCACATCTTCCATATGGATATTAAGAGATTGAGACTGATCAATGTAGGCACCTCTATCTTTGGCCATATCAATAATAGCTTTTTGCTTAATTTCCCAAACTGTTTTATACAATTCTTTTAACTCAGCAGGAATCGCTTCTATATTTTGAATCGAACCATTATGCTTGATAATTTGATTCTTCATAGAATCATTCCAAAGATCAATTTTAATTAAATCTTGAATAAGATATTTATTAATTACTGCAAATTCTCCAGATAAAACTCTTCTTGTATAGATATTGCTTGTAAATGGCTCTATACACTCATTATTTCCTAAAATTTGAGAAGTTGAAGCAGTTGGCATTGGCGCCATCAGTAAAGAATTTCTTATCCCATGAGTTTTAATTTTATCTTTAAGCTCGGCCCAGTTCCATCTTTCACTTGGGGTAACA
>CAYFHZ010000498.1:0-2727 GCA_964342535.1 uncultured Bacteriovoracaceae bacterium
AACGTATTATCTTTTTTGATGAACAAGAAATATTTTCAGAACTCAATAACATCGCCGAAAGCCTAAAATCAGATCCTCAAGCGAAAGAAATTGGTCGTCAGTTGGCAGAAATGATATCTGGAGAAAGCAAAGAAAGTATTTTATTTTTCTTAAATAAAAATAAAACTGCTTTTCCTAAGGACGTTCAAAATGAAATAAGTGAAATTATTTTAAAACTTGAAACTCATCTCAAACTTTAAATCAATCTTAATTGGTCACTCTGATCATCATCATACAGTTTTATACCAATACCAATAAGCCTTACTGGCATTGTTAAGTTAAATTTTTCCCAAAATAATTTTTTGATATTTACTAAATTTAGCAGACACTTTTTTTCAATTGAAA
Organism: uncultured Bacteriovoracaceae bacterium; assembly: GCA_964342535.1. Classification (GTDB taxonomy): domain Bacteria; phylum Bdellovibrionota; class Bacteriovoracia; order Bacteriovoracales; family Bacteriovoracaceae. The sequence continues at coordinate 385 of CAYFHZ010000498.1, forward strand.
CCGATTTAAAATCTGAATATTTAATTTTTACAAATATACTTTTTATATTCTCTATACCTTTTTTTTCTAATCTAAGACATAGCTCATTAAAAACATTTTCTATAGCAGAGTTCAGATCTGATTTGCTTGATAGATTATTGTAGAAAGTATGTTCTGTTGAAATACTCTTTCTAGTTAAATCCGCATTTACAGCTCTATTATCAATACCTCTTGAATAGTTATATAGATCAACTCCAAATTTCCCAAAGAGATTTACTAAATCAAGTTTTGTTCTTTTTTGGATATCTCCTATCGTATAAATGCCATGATTTTTCATTTTATGCTGCATTACTTTTCCAACACCATTAATTCGATCAACATTAAACTGGGCCAAAAAAGGAATAATTTTATCATCACCAATCACAGTCATTCCATTAGGCTTAAGAAGATCACTAGCAAATTTTGCCAAAAATTTATTATATGAAATTCCAATACTAGCAGTAAGACCAGTCTCTTCTAGTATACTCTTTTTTATCTCCAATGCTATTTGAATGGGATTATTTTTGAAATGAGGTGAAGTACTTAAATCGAGGTAGGCTTCATCTAAAGAAACTGGCTGTATCATAGAAGTATATCTGTTAAAAATATTAAACACCTTAATACTAATTTCTCTATATATATGCATTGTTGGCTTTATTAAGACTAATTCTGGGCATAACTTCAATGCTTTACTTGTAGGCATTGCAGCTCGAACACCAAACTCACGTGCGATATAATTACTAGTACAAAGTACTCCGTGTCCATTTTCAATTCCACCAACTGCTAAAGGCTTTCCAGCGTACTCTGGATGTCGCTTTTCTTCCACCTGGGCATAGAAGCAATCCATATCAATATGTAAAATATGGTTTATTTTAGCCATGAATTCTCCTTGACTTACGCTTTTTATACGGATAATGTATTTATATTACGGAAATGATACGGAATCAATAAGGAATTTTATGGCACTCACAAAAAAACAAAAATTGGTATATGACTATATCTGTGAGTATTTAGACACAAATGGTTACTCTCCTACCCAACTAGAGATTAAAGATCATTTTCAATTTAAATCTCTTGGTTCGGTACAAGATTATATTCGATATCTTAAAAGTTCAGGTCATTTAGAGAATGATCCAAACTCTGTAAGAGGATTACGGCCAACAGAGACATCTGACCAAAATAACTCAATCGAAATACCTCTCTTTGGAAATGTTGCAGCTGGAAAACCAATAGAGGCATTAGAAGGGCATGAGACTATTGAGATACCGGCTCATATGATTCAATCTGGTAAGCATTATGCTTTAACAGTTCAAGGTGAATCGATGATTGAAGATGGCATACTTGATGGAGACACTATTATTGTAAAAGAGCAGATCAATGCTTTTAATGGTCAAACTGTCGTTGCCGTCATTGATAACGAGGCAACTGTAAAAAGATACTATAAAAAGAAAAATTCAATTGAACTGCACCCTGCAAACAGTTCAATGAGTCCTATCATTGTAAATGATGGAGACTTTCAAATTAAAGGAATATTAGTCGGCCTTTATAGATCGTACTAAGAAACTTAAACAAAATGAAAAAGTCCAAGATAACTCCCAGACTTTATCACACACACAAGAGGCCATAAATATGGCCTCTCTTTTTATGTTGTCGTCTATTTCTTTTACATAGAATTATTACCTTTTTTTTCTATCATTATCCCTCTCAGTATAAAAAGCTGGCAAATGATACAATTAGAGAAGTCGCAGTTTCTCCTGAAAGAATTATCTTATTAGGTTGTAATTTTGATGGCAGAGAAGTCTATGATACAGATATGACTTTTGTAAATACTGCTGTTGGTGAATATTTTAAAATCCAAAATGATTCAGGAATGAAAGACAAAGTTTGGTACTTATGCACAGATGAAGAACCAGTTAAATTTGATAGTTCTTCGACATACTAATACACTCGCTCATTAAATATTTAAATTTTTGAATAGTAGAATTAATAAGTAGCACTAATCAAGACCACTTATTAATTCTTCTTTATTTATTGAGGACACATTAGCGTTGCTTCAGAAAACATTATCTTAAATCCACCCAATTCAACATTTTTGTACATTTCATTATATTTACTTACTAAATTTTTACTAACAGCAAAACCAATACAAGTTCCACTTTCACATCCAGTAGCATATCCATCTGTTCCTAAAAAAGTATATGAACATCCACTTATCCTTTGTCTTATTGTTAATTTAGGAACAGGCTTTTTGATAGTTTTTTATGAAAAGGTTACTAACCGCCTGACTACGGTGGGGAAATTCCCCCAAGATAGAACTGATTATAA
>CAYFHZ010000499.1:0-2714 GCA_964342535.1 uncultured Bacteriovoracaceae bacterium
GAAGCTATAATGCAACAACTATATGCAATGATGGGAGAGTCGGTACTGATTGTCAGTTAGGTTACGGGCATAATAATAATTATCATGGAAAATATAGCTATAACGATGATCTTGACTCTTGGCTTATTTATAGACCTTATAGAAATGGGATTCATTCGTTACCAAAAAATGGCGGAGTTGTAACTCGATTTTCAACAACTACAAATAATATTAAAAGCTTTGATTATCAAAAGATTTCTGGCCAGGATTTTATCTTTTACTGTGATACAAGCGGAAGACTATTTAAAAAAGATGTAAGTACAGCTATAGAGGTTCAATTAGATCTAGGTGTTCCAGGGCTTAGTTGTGCTGGTAATTATTTAGAATATAGCCAAACTAGAAATTCTTTAGTATTTATTTATAAGCATAATTATTTATATGGTATAGCAGAAATTTCCTCTCCATAGAGAAATGTTAAGTCAAATTTATAAACATCCGAAATATTCACAAAGGATTTTGTATGAATATTTTTTCGGTTTTTGGTCTTGTTATAGCAACCATTGTCTTAATTTCTGGTCTTTATATGGCCTCAGACAATATGGGAATGTTTGTAGATTTTCCTAGTATGTTTATTGTACTTGGAGGAACATTTGCAGCAACAGCAATATCCTTTCAATTAGACCGTATTATTCAACTTGTTAAAATCTTTATGGTTCATTTTACTTCGGGGCAAAAAATTAATTATAAAAATTTAATAGGTGAAATTACAACTATAAATGAATCAATAAGAAAAAATGAAAATGTGGAAAGTAAAATAAGTGGTCTGAGTGATCATTTCTTCAAAGAAGCCATGGAACTTGTAAGTGATGGTATATTACAACCAGAGCAAATTCTTAAAATATTAGATGATAGAGCGCAAAATCTTCATTATATGAATATGGAAGATGCTAATAAAATAAAAACAATTGGTAAGTTTCCCCCTGCATTTGGAATGATGGGGACAACGATTGGGATGATTGTCCTCTTAGCAAATTTAGGAGGAGAGGATGCTCTTAAAATGATCGGACCTGCAATGGGTGTTTGTTTGATTACGACTCTCTATGGAGTTATTGTTGCGAATTTAGTTTTTGTTCCAATTGCAGAACATTTAATAGAAGATTCAAAAAATACGAATCTAAAAAATCAAGTTATTATAGAAGGTGTTCGTCATATTCTTAATAAATCAAACCCCGTCGTACTAGTAGAAGAACTAAATTCATTTTTAAGGCCAGGAGCAAGACTTGACTGGAAAGAACTTATAGGAAAATAAAATGGCAAAACTCAATCAACATGAAGCTCCAGTAGATGAAGGTGAATCATGGCTATTATCATATGCAGATATGATGACACTAATTGCTTGTTTCTTCATTTTAATGATGGCCTTCGCTAATTTTGATCCGACTGGTTTTACTAAAAAAACGAAGGTTATCTCAAAGCATTTTAATAAAGATAAATATAAAAGTTCAGATTTAAAATTAAACTTTTTACAAGAAGAAGTATCTAAACATCCAAATATTAAAAAAATGACTAAAATTACAGAAGTAAATGGTGACCTTATTATCAACTTCTCTGGTAGTACTGTTTTTTCAAAGGATTCATTTGAACTTACTGAAGAATCTATTCGAAATTTAGATATTATGATTGAAATTATAAAGAAAATGAATGAAAACTTTAAAGTCATTGCAGAAGGTTTTTCAGATAAATATGAAGGAAAAGACCAAAAGGCCATACTTGGTGTATGGGGATTAAGTGGAGCTAGAGCAGCATCGGTTGTTGAGAGATTTGAGTTTCACGGATTTGCTCCTGGCCAGCTTACAGCAGTGGCAAGAGGTGATACGGCACCTCTATTCGATAGTGATTTAAAAGATGGTACTCCTAATATAGAGGGAAGGCGTATGAATCAAAGAGTTTCGTTAAAGCTTTTGACCACTTCCGATGCTAAACCTGTAAAATTAGGTTTAGGAGTTTATTTTAAAGATTAATATAACTTATTGATTTTTTGCTTATTCTTTGGCGATGGAAATCCGATAAGAGATTATGTTGAGGTTTTTACTCTTTTTAGTCTTTTCTGTTAATGCTTATGCATCTCCATGCTCTTTGCATTTAGTAGAATTTATTCAAAAAGAATTAGCTACAAAAATGTCCAATAATCCATTTCACAATTTATGGGATGAAAGATTTAATTCAGAGTTTGTCGTAAAAGATCTCAGATTAATGAAGGAAGATCAAAGAAAAGCTGTCTTAAAGCAATTTGTTGAGTTTATTCATCGTGATAAAGTTTTCAATCAGAATTTAGTACTTCTTTTTAATCAGGTTAATCGAGAAAAATTATTACCTCTTCAATTCTTAAAAGAAGTACTCGTTGGAAAATTATTTAAGTATAGCGAGTTTTATTATTCAGATTGGGATAAGCTTTTTATATCAAGTCTAAAAGTACCCAAAGAAAAGAAAGATCTTCTACGAGAAAAATTTAAAAAAATGGAAGTAAAAAAGAGATATAAAGATGAATATTTTAATATCTTACTTTTAAGTGAGTTATCTGTGAGTGATATTACTCTTATTTTTAAGCAAGGTATTCACTTTTATGAAACGAATTTACAGCTAAAACTCTTTAAAGATTACATTGAGTTTATTTCACCATTAACATCAAATAAAAAATTATTGGGCATAAGAGCTATTAATCCTATTTATAAGCC
>CAYFHZ010000500.1:0-2712 GCA_964342535.1 uncultured Bacteriovoracaceae bacterium
TAGCTTAGCTATGTCACATCGCTCCTTAGTATCATTTATTTATGAATCAATACGAAGATTAAAACGTATATGTTTTGGAAATTAAGAAACTAAGAATTTGGGTTGGATACTGTACTAGAGTCTCTTCTATGACATCTATATCAGCATACCTTACAAATGACTCAAAATCTTTTATTTTGTATTTAAGGGCGAATGCATTTCCTTGCACATTATTATGTCCATAATATTTTGAGTTATAAAATGCAGGTGCGGTATCTGATTCATTTCTAAATGTTTCTAGCATCACCCCAAAAGATTTATAATAATACTCAAGTGCTGCAAGATTACCTCTATTTCTTTTTTCAGGTGCTTTATCATTATAAAGATATTGTCCATTAAAATAGAAACGGTGTAAACCAAATGATTTTCCTATTTTTAGCATTAGATTTTGTCCACTAAAGTTATATGTAAACTTTTTGGCACTCCCAAGATCTTGAACTGAGTTTCCAAACGATGAAGAATTATCAGCAATAGTACTGGAAAGATCTTGGTAGTAGTATTGAGTTAACTCTGAATGAAAATAAAAATGACCTTTATATTTATAAGCAATACTTGTTGTATTAAGATAAGGTGTTCCTGAATCTACATTAACAGCTATTCGTTTTTGAAGACGATTATTTGTTGGTATGGCCTGTTGAAGCTTGAGAGAAAAGCCATTGTAATGAAATACTTCTTGAGCAGCTGCAAAAGCTGTAGAAGATAGAAATAAAGGTGATGCAAACTCATCTTGATTTATCGCCCCTGCCTTCAATGTTAAGAACGACCATGGTCTATATCTTAGTCCCCCTTCATTTAGATCGACAGTATTAATGGGTTGAAATTCAGCTGTACCTGACCCAACAACATCATTTGACCCAACTTGTAAATTTAAAAGTCCATCAAAAAAAATATCGACTTCAGATGAAATCTTATCTTTTATGATAATATTAAATTGATATCCAAAGATTCTTGCTTTAATACTATCTGATTCAACAATATCTAAATTCAGGCTGGATTTTAAAGCGATATAATCGAGTTCTAAACTAATTTTTTTAGGTTTTTCTACAACTTGAGCAGCATAGAGTTTAATTGAAGTACATAAAATGAAATAGACAAGAATTCTTAACATAGAAATATTATACTAAATCCAACTCAATTCCCTAGTTTTTTTAACAGGAACTATTTTACCTACTCATTGATAAATTCAAGCTTGATTTTAAAGTACTTTTCACCTATACCACTTATCTTTTTTTCAGACTGAAAATCTTTAGAATTGTAGCTAAATTGAATCTTATTGTATAAAGGTGTTCGCTGGTAGTAAGAAAAATGTTTTTCAATCATATAATCAAAATAAGTCTTATGAAATTCCTTTGCAAAAAGATGATCTTGAAAATAATCTTTTACAATGATACTTTTATCTTTGTATCCTGGGAAACGAGCTCCTGACATCCAACTCCCTTTTTGAGCAACAATACCATCTAAATCAAACTGAATTGTTAAACTTCCACCCTCACTATATTGCATAAATTTATCTATTAACCTACGAAAGTTATTTAAAATGCAATAATTAATATTTCCACCAGTATAAACAACGCTCAGATCATTTACATCAATACGATATATCGCATGTCCAGCCGAAGCACTTACAATTGGAATATCTTTGGGAATTTCTGTATTTGGCAATGAGACATCCATTAAATTAGCACTTACAATTCCATCTTTAAAAAAATTCTTAAGCAGGGAATTGTAAGTAAGATCATAATTTTCAAGGAAAACAACATTTTGATACTCTGGGTTGTCAATATAAGACTGAGCAGACGCTTGGGTATAAGCATCTTCATCATATAATGTATGAGGATGCATATTTATATGAAGTTTGTTTCGAGTTATGGCCATAGGATAATCTCTATATAATACAACTTCACAAAATAGATTTTTAATATTTTTATCAGTATAAAATTCGTTTGAAATACTTGAAGTATTCCAATTAATATTTTTAGCTTTTTTGGCAACGGTTCCTGAAAAACTCACTTCTCCAAGTTTAAAAATAGCTTTATTTTTTTTGCCTTGAGGATAGACCGTTATTTCTACTTTCTCTCCGTCTAGGAGATAATAGGATTTCACAAACTCATTTAATTTAAACTCAGAACTTTGGTACTTCATCTTTGGGTGAACACAATCTATATACGCAGCAGATTGCTGACTTAAATATGCCACTTCAACACGTTTTTCTAAACTTTGGGCCATTAGTGAAGTTGAATAAATTAAAAAAAATATAAATTTGTACATAATTATCCTTTTTTTCTTAATCTCTAAAAGCATACTTAATGACAAGGTGCTAAGTAATATCTATATTTCAAATATGCAAAAAATAGATAAGACAGATAACCTTGCCTACTTTAGTACTAGTTTAAGCGTAGTTGAAAACACAATTGGTGGCGCCTTGCATTATTTCCATATCCCGTTTACTGGTCAAATTCTTAATTTAAATCAAATATACTTTATGAACCGAGTAACCTGGTTAGATCGGAGCTGGAGAAGCGCACTTGAACTTTCAATTACAGTATCTCTACTTAAGTCATTATCTCCGATGGGGAAGAAAGCAACACCAATGCTAGCTATATTCATGCAAGGACTTGTATATGCATTATGCTGTAGATTTTTTGGACTAAACTTATTTGGTCAAATAACTGG
>CAYFHZ010000501.1:0-2701 GCA_964342535.1 uncultured Bacteriovoracaceae bacterium
TGGCCGAGAAACAAGTTACAATTGGAGATACCTCTTATAAATTGAAGTCTCCTTTTGTTGTTTTAGCGACTCAAAACCCTATTGAACAAGAAGGGACATATAACTTACCAGAAGCACAACTAGATAGATTTATGATGAAAGTTAGTGTTGGATATCCTGACTTTGAAGCTGAAAAATCAATCCTGGATTTAAAACTTCAATCTCTTGATACCTTGTCGCCAATTTTAAATACATCACTATTAGCTGACATGAAGTCGGAAGTGGAAAATATTTATGTAGATGATAAAGTTAAAGATTTGATTATAAAAATAGTACATGCAACAAGACCGGGATCTAAATTCTTTAATAAAAAATATGAAGGAATGATCATGGCGGGAGCTTCTCCTAGGGCAGCAATTTGGCTTTTTAAAATTTCAAAATATAAAGCTTTTTTACAAGGTAATGATTTTGTGAGTCCAGAAAATGTTATGTCGATTGTGAAGCCTGTTCTGGGGCATAGAGTTCTATTAACATATGAAGCAGTTATTGATAAAATAGATGTCAAAGATGTTGTATTTGAAATAGCAGGAGAATGTCTTTAGTGAATCTTAAAGAAATAGAAAAAGTTGTAGGATCACTACAAAATCATCTATTTAAAAATTCCAACTCTTTTTCAGTTGGGATGTTAAAGTCTCACTTTAAAGGTGCAGGATTGCAATTTAAAGAGCACCAAGTTTATAATCCCGGTGACGATGTTAGATTTATAGATTGGAAATTGTCAGCAAAGACAAATACAACCTTTGTGAAAACATTTGAAGAAGAGAGAAATGTCGAAATTAATATCTTATTAGATATTTCAGAAACAATGATGATGGGATACAAAGGTGTTTCAAAGCTTCAAGCGTCAATTGAACTTACATGCCTTTTATTCCTACTCGCTGAGAAATCAAAAGATAAGGTATCTGTTATTATTTACACAGATCAAATTAAAATCTTACCCTTAAGTTCTGGGCACGAGGGTATTGTTCTACTCATTTCTCAACTCCAAAAAATGAATATTCTAAAAGAAGATGGAAAGGTAAATTTACACTATGATGTAAAATTACCTGAAAATGATCAGAAAGTTCTCGCCACCCTTAAAAGCTTTGTAGCAAAAGGGAAAGAAGTCATTGTTTTTTCAGATTTATATAAGATAAATAACTTAGATGTTGTAAATAAATTATTATACCGACCTAATATGCATTTTTTTATTGTGGAATCCCCCCTTGAGAATAAGCAGGCGTTACCATTTTCAATTTATGGAAAGTCTAGTTTGGGTGCTTTTTATGGAAGAGTTAACACTAAAAAAGATGAAATTAAATTGAAAGGCAGATTCAAGCGAATAGGCGTGCATGAGAGATATTTGGAGAACTTTGTACATGATATGTTGTAGAATTTTCTTTGTTTTTATATTTTTTATAAATATTGCTACTGCACAAGAAGATAAAACAAAAAGCCTTGTCATACCAATAAATGGTGACAAGCAAGATCTCAATATTGGTGAGATTTATCCTGTTAAAATTCAAAGTAGCAAAGGAACTCAAGAGTTAAAATCTTACAAGAATAAATTTATAAACTCTTCAATGTATGTTCTAGAATATATTGAGCCCAATAGTTATATTGTTTTTATAAATACACCCAAAAAAGCGAAAAACGAAAATACTTTCTTTGAACCATCAGGCTTTAATATTAGAGAAATGCAAGGTCAACCTCCCCAGTCGTTTGCTATCTTAGATACTCCTTTTAAGGATGAAGAAAAAACTAATAATTTATATCAATATATAGTGATTGCTATCATTGTCTTTTTCCTTTTAATTATAATGTATATTTCTATTCCCTATATGATAAAGAAAATAAAGAAACGTAAATATGTAGCATTGAGGAAAAAAGAGTTACAAGCAATATTAGAAAACGTGCAGGAAAGAAAACAATTTGAAAAAATATATCAATATAAGAAAGATTTCAAAAAATATACAAAAATCGATATAGAATCACTTGATAATTATATAGATGAATTAAATACAATTCAGTACAAAAAAGATTGGTCAGATGAAGACTTTTTAAAAATGAAGAAGACCATCGTTAAGCTTCAACAAAGTGGGATTGTATAATGGAATTCAAAGCTGTATGGTATTCTCTATTTGGATTGGCCGCTCTTGTTATGTGGTCACTCAACTTCTGGAATGTGTTAAGAAAACCAGAGCTAGTTTATCCAGGTACAATAAGTGGTAAAAGAAATCAAAGCCTTAGAATGAGCGTGTTTTTATTAGGTGTGCTTGGTTGGATAAGTTTAAGCTATGCCTTGATGGGACCAAGAGAGCCATTGAAATCAATACCAGGAGATATTGAAGTTAACGATATTTTCCTTGTTGTGGACGTGTCTCGATCTATGCTTGCAGATGATTTAAGACCAAATAGATTAGAAGTTGCAAAAAAGAAGTTAAGAGAATTTTCGGCTTTAAGACCTACTGATAGACTTGGTGTCATCATTTTCTCTGAACAAGTCTTTACACTTTTACCGCTGACTACAGACCCTTCTCTGATAGATAAGATGATAAAAGATATTAGAATAGGATTTTTAGGAAGTGGAACAAATATTGGAGATGCACTCGCTTTGGCCGTAGCAAGGGCCCAAAAAAGTGATACAAAAAACAAAGTTATTATACTCCTTACTGATGGTGTT
>CAYFHZ010000502.1:0-2699 GCA_964342535.1 uncultured Bacteriovoracaceae bacterium
GAGTTATAAAGAGAAAGATCTCTCTTCAAAATAGGTCACTTGAAGGTGTAAAGTCCTGGGATCTCATGCTCTCACTTGCATCCACTTGTAGAAAATTAAATCTTAGTTTTTGGAGATATCTTGAGGATCGAATCTCTAAAAGAGAGTCCATTCCATATCTTGGTAAGGTTGTGAATTCTTTTTAATCTCAACACATTTTTGAGCAGTTACCAAATAACTGTCTATTTTTTTGACGGCCGTCAAAAAATTTCATTTTCATTATATCATTTTTAATCTTATGCAAGAATGCTTTCCAATTGTATATCATTTACCTGGAGGTAAACATGTTAAATGTACTTGGAATGGTTCTTTCTGTTCTTGTTTTGTCTAGTTGTGACTTTGGCTCATCTAAAGGAGTTAAAAGTCCGTATAACGATATGATTTCAAGACTAGAAGTTGATTATAAAGAGAATCCAACTGATTCAAATAAATTCAGACTTATGACAGCTAAGGCCATTCAAGAAAGTTCTGAAGACCTCATTAAGAAAGTTAATAAGACTAAGACATTTTCGCGACGATATTATGCTATTGAATCTAATGAAAATGTAAATCAGCGTCTTGAAGATATGAAGCAAAGAGTTTTAAAGACCATTAAAACCTGTGAAGATCAGTCTTTAGATATTCAAAAAAAGATATATTTAATTGGTCAAAAAAATTATATGGCCGGAAAAGAAATGACACTAACAAATGCTAGGGAAGAAGCTATTTCGAGTGAAGTTTTAACATTGTTCTCACTACAATATATGAAAAGAGTTTATGAAGCCTGTAGTTCTGTTACATTTCACTATATGAACGAATTTTCAGTAGAGGAGTATGATCAGTCTCCAAGTGCGATTGCAACAAGAGAAAAATTGCTTAAGCATTTTTTTGGACTAGTAGGTATGTTGAAAGTCATTCAAAATGATAGTATGACAGTCGTAGAAAATATTGAGGATCTAATGCTCACTGGAACTGCTGATGAAGCTTATATTAAATTAGTTGATAATTTAGCATTAAAAATGTTAGAGCATACCAGTTCATTGCAAGAATTTTCAGATGAAATTGTTCAAAACGGCATCTCATCTGAGTTGCAAGATGCTTATAATAAACTGCAAACTCAATCAGATTTAAATTTTAAAAATAAGTCGATCTTATACAATCCAGCAAATCCTGATCATGCTATTTTACATATGCTTGTTATTCTTTCTAATTTAACTTGGGGATCCATTCAATCTAGTATCGGTTTAGGAATTGTTCTTTCACACGCTATTATCGTAACACCAATCTCGTGGATATTAAAACCTTTCATGGGTTCTAGAATTAGACTTCTTAGAGGACCAAGTATTAGTGTGGCAAATAATAATATGCAACTGTATGCAAATGTATGTGGATTTCCAGCGATTCCAAGTAAAATGAGTATGGGGATTTGGGAGCTTGATTTTTGTACTGGTAAAAGGTTTGCCTCTGGCCATGAAGGTGGACACGCTAAACAATCAGCTCTTTTAGGTCCACTTTATTTACCTGCTGCTATTTTAAGTTATACATTAAATTTAGGACATGGTGGATTTATTGAATCATGGGCCACAAATTGGGCAGTTAATGGTCGCTTTCATTAAAATCATTTTTTTCTTATCAATTTTAAGTTTCCTTGGTAGCTGTGGTAATACAAAACACAGCTATCCTGGAGACACTTCTAAATTTTCCAAGTTTCATCATTTAAGTCTTGGAAGTGAAGAAAGTACTATCGCCTCAAGACAATTAGAAAGTCTAAATAATCATCCTTCTTTATTAGAAAATTCGAGTAAATATTTAGATCTGGATTTGGATAATGTGTCAGATGCATATGATGACGATATTGATGGGGATGGGGTTTCCAACCTGATTGATCAATATCCATTTGATGCTTCTCAAGGTATGTCAGATCATGATTTTGATGGTATTCCCGATTTTGTGGATTTTGATAATAATGAACTCTATATAAAATTTTCTAATTTTCAAGCTGATTTCTTCTCTCAGCATAAAATAGTTTTAGGTATTCTTGATAATCATTGGGAAGAAGAAAAAATTTTAGAATTTATTCTAACTTTAAAACTATCAGAAAAGCTTATAAATGAAACAGAGTTACAAGTTATTCTTTTAGCACCTTTTAATAATAGTAGAAATGCTGAATTTGATGAGAACTGGAATTCAATACTTGTTTATTTTAATGAAAATCATCAAGATAGTAAATTAACGAGAACTAGTTTTACTCATGAGGCATTCCATGCTTTGGCGGCTCGTATTTATGATTTACATCCACAAATTGAAGAATTAATACCACTTAAATATCAAAATGATGGTGATCTATTATATCAGCAAGGAGAATTTTTCTTTAAAGACCATGCTATGAATTTTCTTTTTGACTACAAAGATATCGCAAGTACATTTAAAGAATTGCCACCTACATACTATGCGCTATCTTCCCCAGATGAGTACATGGCCGAAGTGGGAACTCTTTCTTATATTGAACATTATAAAATAACTGAATTATATAATATGAAACGTTTTATTAATAAAAAAATACATCTTGAATCAAAATTACATCAAGAATTTATTGATTATTTCAAATCTCTTTAAACTGTCTTATTTTTAAACATATGAAGTAATTTTTGTTGAATCCCAGCGACTATGTCCGGTTAGTT
>CAYFHZ010000503.1:0-2696 GCA_964342535.1 uncultured Bacteriovoracaceae bacterium
ATACTATTTTTATAAATTGATTGTTGATTTTCATTTTCACCTTCAATTTCTAAATTCGCTAACAGCAATATGGTTGAGTCATCTCCTGTGAAAGGTGACTTTGACTGCCTCTTATATTTTCGAATGATACTAGTTTTTTTGTCTTGCATGTTGTTACTCCTGTTTGTACTCAGAAGTAACTAAGCCCCTAGTCGGGAAAATCTTCGCTAATGTCGTCGAAGTCAAACTTCATTTGTTCTGAAAAGAATTCAAAATCGTCCTCTGTCCACTCTGCATATAACAAAGGTTCACTCACTACCACGCCAATTAGTTCTCTTATCACGGGGAGATAGTCTGAATTCGTCACAATGTGATTTTGAAAAATCACATTCATAATTGAATCCTCTAAATGCTGATTGTTTTTGTACTGGCTCCCATCAAACTGATCTCTATAGGCCATGAATGCGTTTGCTAATGTTTGAAAAATGTCAGACACGATTGCTGAACATAAATAGGTTTTAGTAGTCATGAATATTCCTTTTTTTATTTTTATTCATGATTACGTAGATTTAGTACCGGAAAAATTTCCCCTCCTTTGACTTATTAACTGTTAAGACTAACCGAACGAACAGGAAATAAGACATGACCAATCTATCAATAGTTGAACAATCAAAACGCTGCTTCTCTGACGATGAAGACTATATTACTTTGTATGAAAATGAGGATTCGTATATTTATTATGTAAGAAACTATCAGGCACAAACTGAGTTTTTGCTAGTCAGCGTGGACTTGATGATGAGCTTGGATGAAAAGTACAGGACTGTATCAGGTGTGTACCTGAAGCCCTACTTTTCGGTTTTACGGCAGTTTCAAGGTAAGGTCACAAAACACGTACTTTGTAATGCACTGTTGGGCCATTTTCATCATCTGTTCGACTGCTCTGTTTCTGAGCTATTTCACAAGCTCTAACTCTTCTAAGCCAACTTAATTCAGTTGGCTTTTTTCTGGTCGATTTTGCTGTTTCGCGATAGGCTTCTATGAAGTTCAACTTTGTTACAGTAACTTTCGCCTAAAGAAAGAGCATTAGTAGATGATTTCTAAATTTATATGGCTTTAGTAGCACCGTACACATAAAGTAATGCCATCATGATTTTTTGATGCAAATATCTTGAAAGACTCCGCTCCCTATTGGATACTGACTATAAGCTTTACTGGAACGCTTGTTTCGCCCACTTATGGCATAGTCCTGCCGGACATTCAGTGAATTAAATCGTTTATAGTTAAACACCAAAGTTAGCGTGTTTAGATTTGTGGGCGTGTCTATATCTACGCTATTCTGGAGTTAAAGCTATGAATATAAAAGAACTACTTTTCCCCTCTGGCATCTCTACCACGCGTGCTAAAAAAGACGCCAAAAAACTTAAAAAAGTGCAGAACATAACGCTTACCGAAGCACTTAACCTAGTCGCACAGGCTCACATGAGTTCTCCTTATATAACTTGGGATAAGGCGATAGAAATTTTAAAACACAGAGGTGCATCTGACGACGAAGGTCAGGGTGACACCTTAAAAAATATAGGGTTTTCTCATACACTAACTGAGCAAAATCTTGCAGAATTTTTAGCTACAGTAGAAAAAGATATCAACTCAGAGTCTCTCGTTTCGATCTCACCTTCCAATGACGAATATTTAGAAGCAGACGGCAGTGGAGGAAAGATGTGGCCTTCACCTTTGATTGTCAGCGATAGTAACGCCGAACTGTTCTGCGATATGCTAAATCAAATGAGTTTATTTGACTTTGAATTAGGGCTTTTGGAAACCGAGTTTGAAGAACTTATCGGCTCTGAGAGTTATGACATGTGGCAAGACTCTAACTGCCCACAATACGAGAGTTATAATTCAGAGAGTTTTGAGGATGACGAAGATAACGACCAATTATTCGACTCTCACTTTGAGTTAAAGCGGCGTATCAAATTTGCAATACAAAACCTGCAATTAAACTAAAGCCCCCCCCTCAATCGACAAAGCCCCAACAAATTTAGTGCAGGGGCTTTTTAGACGAACTTACTGTAAACCCTATGATTGATGGAAAACGATTTCGGTTTTAATAATAGGTGGTTATAAAACCTGCCTTGATGTCTCCATGTGTAAAAAGCTTCGAATTTACGTGCTTTTGGAAATTCTACATCGATTACACTGCTACTAAATCATGAATTAGGTAGCAACATTGTTTCAATCGCAACAGCCTCACAAGCCGGAAACACTTGGGTATAACCCAAGCGTTGCTGCGGGTGCTGCTCGACAAGAAATACCTAATACAACAATTGCAGCAAACTCGATTCGCCCTATGGGTGTAAAAGAAGCAGCCCAGTTTCTTTTACTTTCAGAGCATGAGGTCATTGCGTTAGCTAACGATGGTTTAGTAGCTCATAAATATTCAAAGACCCTCAAAAAATATTTCTTTAACTTGCGCGCTTTAACTTCGTTTTGTGAATCGCTCGACAATTACGGGCATCTTCAGGAAAGCAAGAGTGATTATCACGTAACTGAGACTTCAACAGTTGATTGTATTTCCAGCGCCGATAATAGCTCACACAACAAAATAGACGACTCAAATAGGGCAGCGGAGTTCTCAGAAGTAGCGTTTGAACCAAAAGAAGTGTCTTGACGTGGTCCAATTGAATTGACCAGTCCAGTTAAGAGTATAATATCAGCTT
>CAYFHZ010000504.1:0-2694 GCA_964342535.1 uncultured Bacteriovoracaceae bacterium
TAGCTCTTCTACCTTCGATAGTAATTGCTCAGGAATTATTAAATTCTCGCTTAATTGAACCCACTTCTCCTATACTTGGTTATAATTTAGTCGAAGACATTAAAAAAAGTCATAAACATCCATACGATATTATGATGGATATAATGAATAATAATCAAGATCTAGAGAAGGATCTATACCTCTCAACAAAAACATATTTTGACACAATGGCACCTGAGTTGAACAATTTTTGTAATCAAGATGACTATAGAACTTTGAATCGATCTCAGTATACTGAAGTCGAACATGCGGCCATACCACTAGAAGTCTTAACTCCACTTCATTCTCAATATCTCTCCAATTTGTCTCTGAATGAGACTCTCAGTTTGGAAGAACTAAAATATTCTTCGAAGTTTATAACAGAGAAATTTCAAACCCAAAGAGAAAATTGTGGTACTGCAATTAGCTTTAGAGAACTTGAAAACAAATTAGAAGAGTATTGTTTTGGAATGAGTTTTTGTAAAAAAGCAAAGGATATTAATTCAAAACTTAGCTCTGCAGAAGTTGGTTTTCCACGTATTCAATATTCACTTAATGGGTATACTCGTTATGTGTATAGAAACTTAATGGATGGGAAAGATCTTGCTATAAATCTTAACAAAATCTTCAACATACAAGTAAGTTGGTTTCAAAAGAACAATCAAGAATTAAGCTTTTTTGAATATGTAACGACTGAAGCATCAAAGCAAGGTATTCACCCTAAAGAGCTTTTTTTGTTCCTCGCTTACTCTATGAGAAATATGCCTTCTCTCGATATAGAATATGCACAGTCTCCAATCAAAGCGTTATTACTAGAAGTCTATTTTTGGAAATTTAAAGAAATAAAAAAAGAGTTCAAAAATTATCCTACTCAAATATTTCCTGACTATGAAAAAAATGATCTTAGTACTTATCATTACCTAACCGCTGGTCTACTGGCATGTGAAGCCCGCTTAGCAGGATTAAATAGTCCAACTTCTGTCTTATTAGGAATTTTATCTAAAATCGGATACAAGGCCAATAAACTTATTAAGGCAATTGATCCTCAAAGGTATGAACAAGAGGGTGTTTCATACGTGATTAAACTTGCTAATGCTCAAGGATTTAAAAATGGTTATGATGCTGGAAAACAAGGTAGCCTACTAGGAAATAAAATCTGTGGAAAATTTTATGACCAACAAAAAGAAATTTTTGATAAAAAACTAAGCAGTCTTAATGAAAAATATCCTCTCTATATAAGACGTGGGTACAAACTTGTTGGCCCTATTGGTAAACAAAGAAAAATCCCACTTAAAGTAGATGAATATGAAAAACAGAGACAATTTGAACTTAAAAAAATAGAACTAAAAAGAAAATTAAAAGAAAAGCTTAGAAGCATTGAGGTCTAATGAAAATTTTATTTTTTTCATTACTATTAACCTCATCTACTTTTGCAACTTTACGCCCTCATGTAAAACGTACACCTCATCGACCATTCAATTTATGTAAAGACCTTATTACTGCAGTAAATTACCCTTACTATATTCATACTATTCAAAGCGAATACTTAGTCTATATTGAAGGGACTTCAACTAAAGAAGTTAGTATAAATAAATGGAATGATTTTTTAGAACATCATTCAACTAATACTGAGCTTTGCATGTGGAATAAATTTATTCTCACTGACTTTATATTCTACCATCAACAAGAAGAAAGTTTTTTTGATAATATAAACCGTATTGCTTTCCTTGAACTTAGAAATAAATATTATACAGATTGGCTTGAAACGTTAAGAGATAGAGATCCGGTTGAGACAAAACAAAGATTCCAAACTCTTCAAAGTTTTACTAAGTTAATCCATTTCAAACCAGGAGATCAATTAAAAGCAGAAATTCATCGCCTCTTGGGTGGGCGAAGTATATTTAATTCAATCTTTACCGAATACGTAGAAGCATTTTTATTTAAAGATGAAATCCTTAGCTCGCTCAATTGTATGCAAGATAAATTGAATATGAGTCAGGGATATATCTTTGATAAATTCTTAGAATGTACTCGTAACGATAAACACTTACTACTTGAAATACTTGGTGTTCTCAGTTCTCAAAGAATGTATTTACTACGAGATATTCAAACCAAGAATTTAGATAGATCAGAACTAGCATATGAAATTTTAAAATCTAGTTCTCTTCTCTATTTTGAACTTGAGGTTTATGCTGAAAAAAATGGTACTCAAAGTATTTATCCAAAAAATGTAGAAGGAATTAAGTCTAAAAAGCCATATCATTTTTATAGTGTTGCATTTATTGCAAGTTATCTACAGAAAATGGGGTATGAGAATTCAGAGATCATAGAAAATTCACATTTTTATGCAGCAAAATACAAAAACTATATAACCAAAATAGGTATTATTTATAATTTTCTCTTACTCCAAAGTTACGATAAGGGAACAGTCGCTGATGAGGAGCAAATTTTACGAGAACAACAATTCGCCTCTCAGTGGGTTATCAATAATTAATCGACTTATCCAAGTCAACAATTCTTCATAAATATAATCAATACTTGTTTTAACTAATTTTATCCACTTGTTTTAAAAAGCTGACAAGATTTGATAAAATAACAATTAATAACCATTTCTTATAGCGGCTAATTCATCTATTTGATTTTATTGTTATATTTGGTAAGAGTAACGATAAAAAT
>CAYFHZ010000505.1:0-2694 GCA_964342535.1 uncultured Bacteriovoracaceae bacterium
CAACATGGCCATATACCTCAACTTTCCAGTATTCCTAATGTGTTGCACCCCCCCTGCAACACATTAGTTACACAGTGTTTCAAAAAAATATCATCGTTATTTATTTTCATGTTAATTGATTCTCCATAGAGATAGAGAATTTTTAATATTAAAATTTTCAAATAAGGAGATATTATGAAACGAAAATTTATGACATTATTTACAACTTTATCTTTAATCTTTTTAGCTAGCTGTGATGATAGTGGAAGAGGTTCTTTATCTAACCGTAGTGGTTACGACTTTTATGAAGCAAGTGGATTTAAAAATGCAACATTTGAAGAAATCGCCGCACAGTTTGCTTTAGAAGTAAATTCATCAGTAACGGGTTTTCAACTAGTACTTGCAAAAGCGATAACAGCTAAAGAAAGCTATGCTGTTTTTGAATGTGAGGGAAATGGTTGCAGTGGATCAGGAGATTACTTGGCCATAAATTTACAAAATTATATTCCAGGACAGTGGTATAAAAATGGAAAAAGCTATTCAAGTTCTGCATGGCAACACCTAAAGGATACTAACTCTTATGATCTTAATTATCATGATGTAGATTATATTGGAGGAGGTTTATATCAAGATTATTATACAGGAGTTATTTTTGAAAAAACTGCTGGTAGTGCCAAAGATCTTGCTAAGTTAAATGCAATTGCTGAAGAGTATTCAACTTTTGCAACTGCTGAAAACATTTCTGAAAAATTTGGTTTTAGCATGAAAAGAAGTCTTGAAATTGCAAAACTAAATACTCAGTGGAATAAACATTCAAAAAAATCTATGACTAGAACTGAAATTGATAGTTATGCTACAGAAATATTAGGTTTTTCATTAACAGAAGGAACTAAAGCATTTAAAAAATCAATGGAAGGTGATTCTACTGATATTAAAAATCTTGTAGATACAGCAGCTCAAACAAATGGAGTATCTCCAGAGCAAATACAAAAAATAATGGTTAAATATTTTGGTTTATAACAACTGCTGGCCTTCAATGATATGATTGAAGGCCTAATTTTTTAGGGGACTTTATGAAAAAATTTATTTTGATAATATTAGCATTTATGTCTTATTCAACATATGCAAGAGATTTTGAACTAACAAGTGGAGAGTCTATTATTATTGGTGATCATTATGTATCATGTGAAGGTAGTAGTACTACAACTCCAGATCCTGTTGACCAATTAAAAAAAGTTGAAGTGCGTTTTTATTCTGGAATGTGTGCAATTTTTGGAAAGCCAACATCAAGTAGAGTTATATTTGAAGCATCTTCATCAGATGAGTGTATAAATCTTGTTGGATCTATGTCTGATAAAGAAATACGAAGAACAGACTATATGGAAATCGATACAAGTTGTCATCGTTTATCTCCAGCGAGTCCCTATCTAAGACAACAACTTGTTAATAAATGTATTGATGTCATTAATAAGAGAAGATGAAGAAGAGAAGATAATTTTACTTAACTAGGAGAAAAGAATGAAAAATTTTACTGCCTTAGCGATATTATTTTCAACTACTGTATTCGCTAACTGCAATGTCTTTATTGAAGGACAAGGCTTTAATGATGATGACAAGGTTGGAATAGGTGGATTAATCCCAAGTGATGATTTGCCTAAAAGATATAAGTTCAATCCCAAAAAGATGCTAGTAAAAACATTAACTAAAAAAGGATATCAAATTACAGAAAATCATGCAGATGCCAGGTTTGAAATCAATTGGTATGGAGGTAAATGTCATAATCAGTTTGTTGTTTTAGAATGTGATCTAGCTATTGGTGAAATTAATATGTATGATAATATTTATACTTCAAATTTTCTTGAAATTAGGACAGAAGAAGAAGGTTACTTTAGTTTACTTGGGTATATGGTTAATCCAAGTCTTGCCATTAGTACATCTGGAAAATCTGCATACAAAAATGCGTTAGATCAAATTCCAGTAGCTGACTGTAAGAAGTAGTATTGAAAATATAGAAAAAATGCTCTATTATATATAATAGGGCATTAAATATCAGTTTTAAAAACAACTAATTTTCTTCAGTTTTCTCTGAACAACGTTGTTTTTCTATTATTAATTGGATGAGATCAGTAATAGTTTTTCTTTTATTTACCTTATCGATGGCCTCACCGAGCCACGAATCAATTAAAAGTACATCTTGTGCGTTTTGGGGAATATCTTCTTTTAACATTAAGGCCGTCGCTACTTGAGTAGATGCTTTATGATATAGTATTTCTTCTTTATTTGTTAATCGAGTTTTACTCACTCTGTTTACTGTATTAAAATCCTTTAAATTTTCTATCGTATCGTCAGAGTCAGCAAATAAATCATTATTAGTTGCTATGAAATCATAACCTAACTCAGAAAGGTTTTCAGCATTTACAAAAGTTCTTCTTAGTGACTTGGCATTAACACAAATACTTTGCCTTAGTCTTTTATTTTCTATATACAAAATCTCACCATTTTCACCGTAAATATTTGCACTATAGGTATTTTCAAAATTGGTATAATACTCTGAAAATTTTTTGCTTTCTCTTATAGATCTTGATGCCATCTCATCTAAGTATCTAAGTCCATTAGTTCCATAAAGTTGATCAACAATATCCTCATATTTATCCAAAATGGTTTGTTTATTATCGCTTCCATCATCTTTTCTTGTAAATCTTGTTTTGCCAGTTA
>CAYFHZ010000506.1:0-2692 GCA_964342535.1 uncultured Bacteriovoracaceae bacterium
TTTCCAATTTATTGTACTTTATCTTTTAGAGCGTATTATAACGACATTTATTTTTGGAGTGAGTGCGGGGCAATTCTTTATTGGTTTAAAAGCTAATTCAGGCTTAATTGGACCACGAGTTCTTGGAGTTATAAGAGAGATATTAGCGCCCTTTACTGTTGCATGGGGGGACCTTAGTACTTTTATAGGCAAGAGATCACTTAAAGAAGTTCTTACAAAAACAACGATAGGCTTTCGTGGTCATCTTATTACACTTTCGTTAAGTGTTTTGAGCTTAAGCCTTTTTACTCTTTTGGCGTGCTTAACACCAATTTATAAAGGACTTGAATTTTTACCTTCTTATCAAATTAAAGATAAAATAGTTAAACAGGAGAGTTGGACTTATTCACAACCAGTTAGTTTTGATTTATTAAAAATGACATTTGAAGGTTCAAAAGAATATTCTATACTTCCGGAATTTGTGATTGAACAAATCAGTAATAAAAGACTACTAACTTTAGGTATAAGTTATTTAGTAAAAGAATCAGGTGATGATTTTAGTATAAGAAAAATAAAAGAATTTCAAACAGATTCACTATTTGAAGATTATTTTCGATTAAATCTCTTAGGAGAAAAAAATTACCCTGCTCTTTATGGTGCCATACACTCTGTTGCAAAAAAGAATAAAAACTTTTCAGAAAAAAATGTTTTAAGTAAAGATGCTCAAAAAGATGCAGCTGAAATTATCAAGTCTAGCTTTGAACTTAAGCTTCAAACAATTTATCCTTATATTCTTAAAAATGGACCATTTGTTGGTGGTAGTAGAGATATTCATGAAAAAATTGAACATCTCATTTCTGATAAAATATATAGTATTTCTCATATCATCTTTGCAGGTCAGCAAGGTTTTTTATTTGAACATAAATTAGGAGAGGGGTCATTTTATTCATTCTTATCAATTGAAACCAAAAAGGGCGTACTTTATAGGTTTAATCATAACCCTTCTGATGCTCATTTAAGATTACTAACTCAGCCACTACGACTTGAAAACTCTAAAGAAAATATTAGCTCTCAAGATCCAGTAGAGTTATTTCTTAAGAGCTTTAAGGATAAGAATACAGAGGATTTTGAAGTCGCTCAGTTAATTTATGAAAGATATTTTCTACTTGGAAAAGAGCTTATTCAACAGAACAATGATATTGCTATAACAAGTCTTATTTCAAATTTAAATAAAACAATCGAAATTTTAAAAATGAATAAACATCGCTATATTAAACTGATGCTCAACCTAACTGAGCTTACAAGAGAATTAAAGAATAAGAATTATACTTATTTTCAATTATCACAATCAAAGGCCATATAAATGAATATTTTTTGGGCGATCTTTTATGGATTTATCCAAGGTGTATCCGAATTCCTTCCTATTAGCTCGAGTGGGCATTTGGCCTTAATACCTCATTTTTTTCCCCTTGAAGATCCGGGAGTTATTTTTGACTTACTTATGCATCTTGGTACGGCCATCGCTGTTATTCTATACTTTAATAAAGAAGTAAAGAGACTGATTCAAGAGTCTTTATTACTCATTATTAAAAGAGATTTAAAGAAAACCATTTTTTGTCAAAATTTTCTTATTGCTACTTTTTTTTCATTTGCTCTTATACTTATAATTAAAAAATTAGCATTTGCTTATGGACGATCCCCAATATTTATTGGAGTCAATTTTATTGTTTTTGGTATTTTAATGTGGGTTTCTGATAGAGTTACGACTCGTGGAGTAGATCTTACTTCTCAACATTCACTTAAAAAATCTATTATCGTAGGACTCTCTCAAAGTTTAGCTATTTTTCCAGGTGTGAGTCGCTCAGGAATAACATTAACATCATCACGTTTTTTAGGCATGGGAAGAGTAGAAGCTAGTCGATTTAGTTTTTTATTGTCTCTACCAGTTATACTGGGAAGTATTGTATTTAAGCTCCCAGATATTATGGCCGGAACGGCCACACCTGTACCTTTTGATATCGTTATCGTAGGTGTTGGAGCTTCATTCTTCTTTGGACTCATAACAATACATTATTTTCTTAAGCTGATTTCAAAAATTGGTTTAGGCTATTTTAGTTATTATAGAGTTCTTATAGGAGTGCTTCTTATTTATCTCAATTTATAATTATTCGCATCCAGCTTCAAATTCGAAATCTTCAGGAACACAGTAAACATGATGATTCCATTTAACACCATAATCAAAAAGAGAAGCTGCAGGACCCACATCAACATCATCATCAAGATCACCTAAGTAGATCCATCTTCTTGTTGTTTGACAATCAACTTTCATACCACCATCCAGCGGAATAAGATAATTTCCTACGACTTTACCTGTAATTGCCTTACCTGAACAGCACATCGACTCTGCCATTTTGGCAACAATTTCCTTGTCAATATATCCAGATGTAGGATCAATATCTGAATCGGCCACTTCTTGTCCGTTATAGTAAGCACCTTCACTAGATACATAACGATTAGTGTAGACAGAAACATTTGTATAGTCAGGAAGACAACATCTTGTAATTCCATCATCATTTTCATTTATGGTACCTGTACAACATGAAGTTGAACTGGTGCTACTATCAACCTCATATCCTGTAGGAATACAACAATTAAACTCATCTTCATCAAAGATTTTTTTAAGCTTATTTGATCCTATTTAAAAATTGTCGTA
>CAYFHZ010000507.1:0-2684 GCA_964342535.1 uncultured Bacteriovoracaceae bacterium
AAAAAGGTTGCGCAAAAATGACGAGAATCATTTTAAAAGTAATAACAGATCCAAAGTCTTGGGAAGCTTACTGGGATAATAAAATGAAATTAAGTGGAAATATCAGATTAAGTTTTGAGGGAGTAAGTT
The DNA here is from genome assembly GCA_964342535.1 of uncultured Bacteriovoracaceae bacterium. Classification (GTDB taxonomy): domain Bacteria; phylum Bdellovibrionota; class Bacteriovoracia; order Bacteriovoracales; family Bacteriovoracaceae. The sequence continues at coordinate 130 of CAYFHZ010000507.1, forward strand.
AAGAGCGCACTACAGTTTTGGGACAATATCCATTTTACGAAATAACTAACATAAAGTCGAAGGCATATTTTACACTAAAAATGCAAAATCTCTAATGATAACCTTGATTTATTGGTGTTAATTCATAGAAATTTATAAAGTCATAAAGCGAAAGAAGTCCCAATTGTTAAGTCTGTATAGTTAAGTTTGTTAAGTACTTGCAATTATTTGAAGGAATCACAGATTAGGGCTTATTTTTAACTAGTTTTAGGGATTCATGAGCCATTTTATCAATTTTTGGTTTAGTGTATCCTACAACTTCCCCATTTGGATCTTTATGCTCTTGAATTATCTCTTTCTTTTTTTCTTCAAACTTAAGGGCCATTGTTAATACTTCACGAAGAACAGTGTCGGGGTAAAGCATAATTGTATCTATTGAGTCATTGTGGTCATAGAGAACAGCGGTCCATGCGCTCGGAATAATAAAAGCATCGTTTTTAGGGGGATTATTTTTAAGTTCAAGTTCTGCTTCAAGAGACTCCTGAATAATTTCTCTGACTTTAGAGATGGGTAATCCTCTTACAATATCTTCAATCTCTTGGTCTGATCTTATTGTAATGGGAACTCCTTTCCTTGCTGGGATTTGATCCAGTTAGGTAGAGAATCGAGTCTTGAGCCAGTAGACAGGTGGAGGTTTTCAAATCCTCTCTTGTATATCTTTTCAGATTCAATTTCGCCTTTAATCTCATTTTTAAGGTTTGAGTCTATATAGATTGGTGTTTCATTACTGTACTCTTCAGATTCACTTAGGAATGTGTCGATATCATAATAACAGTAAACACTTATGCCCCTATTAAGTCCAACCATTTCCCATGTATCATGAACTAATTTATCGTCATCTATTAAAACAATTTCTTTCGGAAGAGAGATGCTTTCAATTTTTTCGATAACATCAATATTGATTGTTGACACGGACTCTTTTGGAATCATTTTAATGTTACTATTAGTGCATCGACTTTGGATTTCTTTGTCCATGAAGTGGCTTGTTACAAGGGTCGAATTAGCTTGAAGACTATATTTGTTTATGAGGTTGATGCCATCATATTTACTTCCTAAAAGCTCTAAGTCGAAGAGGAAGTCGAAGTCAGAAAGGTCTTCGTTGCTATTTACCCAGTGATCAAATTCTTCAGATGATTTAATATGCTTCAAGTAAAGCGACTTACTAGATAGTCTTTTTTTCCAGAGATTAAATATGGAGTTATCGTCGTCAATAACGATGATATTTTTCTTTTTTAGCCTGAGGTTTTTTTGGTACCAGTTTGGAGCAGTAACAGTATTTAATTTTATTAAAACCTCTGTTCCTTTATTTGGAATACTGTTAATTGTCATCGTTCCATGCTCTGATTCAACATATTCCTTAGCTTGAAAAAGCCCAATCCCAGAGCCTTTTTCTTTGTGGTAACTTTTACCGTAGTCAAAAACATTAGGAAGATCTTTCGGAGAGATACCTACCCCATTATCCTGAATTTTTATTATAACTTCTGTTCCAACTCTTTTTGTTGAAACCGAAATTGATATTCTTTGATTAGTTTTCTTTGCTTCAATTGAATTATTAATAATGTTAGATATTGTTCTGTAAAAATCAGATTTTTTAATATTAACAAAGTAATCATGCTCATTCTGAGAGTTTAGATTTATTGAAATGTCAGATCTTTTTTTGAACTCGTTTCGTTTTTCTGAGACTATTCTTTTTAAAATAGGAAAAATAGCAACAGTTTCTGAGTCTGTGGATTCTTTAATTAGCGAGTGATTATCATTAATTTTCAGACTGTTGACAATATCAAGAATTCGCTCGATTGATTGTTTCCCGACATTTCTTAAATCCTCTGAAAGGCTTGATTTTGCCTCTGAGAAAAAATATTCAAGAGAAGTTAATGGAGACTGTATGTCGTGTTGAAGCTTTTTCACAATTTTGTAGTTAGAGGTAGCAATCTCTTCATCAATTCTATTTTTTAAACCCCTTGAAACGATTTTGTTAATTTCTTCAAATTCTTTTATTCTGACAGATCCTTCGGTGTTACCGTTTTTAATCTCTTTTAATTGTTTCTTAATTTCAATACGTGCAAAGATATTTGCTAAGTATGAACTAATTAGATTGAATGCAAATAACATAAGACAAAATAAGTAAATATAGATTGGATTTATATCTGTTGGACGACTGATTCTAAAGGAAACACTTTTTCCATTTAGTATTGTAAATGGCTGGTAGATAACGAGATCAGTACTTCCACATATAGAATAGTTGTTTTGCTTTATACATTGCGAAGGTATTTTCCCTGAAATCTCAAGGTTTTTGAGATCTCTAGAAGATTTTAAGTCTATGAAATAGAGATCTAAGGCATCTTGATTATTTGTTAAATGAAATTGTTCTATTTGAGAAATCTCCTCAGGTGCTAGAAGGGCATCGTTTATCTTAATTTCAACATTTGTTTTGTTAAAAAAATAAAGCCCAATATGAGCAAGTGTCGATTTTCAGGTTTAGAACACCACTTCAGTTGCAGTTAACAACACCACCT
>CAYFHZ010000508.1:0-2678 GCA_964342535.1 uncultured Bacteriovoracaceae bacterium
AAGTTATTAAGTTCTCCAAAAGCAAATTCGAACTTACCATCCCATAAATTTAGATTCATTTTTTGAAAGCGATTTTGTAAGTAGAGTGCAATGATTTCAGTTCTTTCTTTGATTTCTTGGAATTCAAAATCTGACAAGTTCGCTAGAGATTGTGCTTCTTGGTCTGAAAGCTTACGGTCAAAAGGTTCGAGCTTTGTATAGAATTCAATTATGATTTCATTAAAAAAACTATTTTGTACTATTTCGGGATGTCTTTTCAGATAACTTGAACCAAGTGGGGCACCAAATCTAAAAACAACTTCTAGGGGAATAAGTGCTTTTACCGGATTGTTTTTGTATTCATCATAGTTAAAGCCATTTCCACTTTTAGATGGTTGTAATATAGATACTTTTTTAACTTTTATACTTTGTGAACTGATTTGCTCTATATAGTGGTTTTGTACTCCAGATTCTTGAACAGTTTGGTAAGTATCTGTACTCACAATCCTTTGAAAAGCTTTTTCACTGTAGAATTCAGGCTTGAAAATTTCTAATCCGGGTGACGATAACTCAGTAAAAAAAGTGTTGGCCATATTAGCTAAACAATTTCCTTTGCCATTTATGGTATCTGGCATAATGCCCCAATCATAAATAGAGTAATTATCAGTAAATTCAAATTCTATTTCGTTCTCTGAAATTTCAAATAGATTTTTAACTGATCCCTGGTATATGAGTTTTTTCATTTTTTATCCTAGATGAGAGCATTGTTTTTGCTGCTTTTGTATCTACAGGGTAGTGGCCATCTAAACAGGCCATACATACATTAAGTCCATTAAAAGTCTTTTTAAATGCATCTTTATCACAAAAGAAAACTCCATCTGCATCAATAAGTTTTGCAATTTCTTCTGAAGTCTTTTCGTGAGCAATCAATTGCTCTGATTCAGGAAAATCGATTCCATAAAAGCATGGCCTTGTGATTTCAGGGCAAGTTGAAACAATATAAACTTTATTAGCACCATTATTTTTAAGTAAATTAATAATTCTCTTTGATGTCGTTCCTCTTACAATACTATCATCAACTAGTAGTAGGTTCTTTCCTTGAATTTCTTCTTTGACGACATTCATCTTGAGTAATACGGCCTTTTCTCTATCCTGTTGCGTATTTAGTATAAATGTTCTTTGAGCATACCTATTTTTAATAAGAACTTCTCTATATGGTTTTTCTAGCTCTTCTGCAATTGTAATGGCACTAGGCCTTGAAGTATCAGGGACAGGTACCACAACATCTATATCAGTAAATTTTTCACGAAGTAATTTTCCAATAGTTGTCCCTAGTTGTAGTCTAGTTTGATAGACATTCTTTTCCCATATTCTTGAATCTGCATTTGCAAAATAAATCCATTCAAACATACAAGGTCTTGGAGACTCACTGGATAATGTTGATTGGTATAAAGTGCCATCCTTGGCAAAATACATCAGCTCTCCTTGCTTTAGCTCGGTAATTTCTTCAAACCCTAAAAATTCTAATGATTTTGATTCTGATGCAACTCCATAGCAATACTCATTTTGATTTTTATTCAGATCCATTTCTTCAGCAGTTAGTTTTCTTTTTCCCCAAACAAGAGGTCTTATACTAAATGGATCTTTAAAGGCAATCATTCCCTGATCTGCAATATAGGAAACAGTGCTATAGGCACCTTGGATTTTTTTGTTAAGGTCTTTTACTGCATCTTCTATTTTAGAAAACTCTAAAGTATCATCGGCCTGACTGATATTTTCAGCAAAAATATTCATCATAACTTCTAGGTCATTATGTGATAACGAGAGTCTTTTATTTTTTTTACGTAGATGATTACGCATTTCTTGGGAGTTAATAATATTACCATTATGGGCCATGACAATTCCGTACGGATAATTCATAACCATTGGTTGTATTTCTTCTTTTCTAATTTTACCTATTGTAGAGTATCTCGTGTGAGCAATGGCAACATTACCTTTTAAATTTTCAATTGATTTCTCCGGAATGGCCTCTTTTATATGACCTAGATTTTTTTCAGAATGGAAAATATGGTTTTGGTCATCGTAGGAAATGATTCCAGCTGAGTCTTGACCTCGATGTTGTAACATCAAGAGCCCTAAGTAACCTTCCTTGGCAGCATGGGGAGAATTATATACTCCAATGATCCCGCACATATTAAACCTTTATGTCTTATTGTGGTGGCAACAAAAAGTTAATCTATGTTAAGTAATTTTGTAAAGTAAAATATTAGGAATCTTAATATATTTTATTAGAGAAACTTATACATGTTTATTGACCAATATCGAGTATTTTACTATGCTCAAAGCCTACAGAGGAGTTAATATGTCATTAGAGACATTCGGCATTCTAGGTGGCGGTCAATTGGCCATGTTAATGGCATCTGTTATAAAAAACAAAGGTTTAGATCTCATTATTTATGCTCAAGATATTTCTGAACCTGCTGTTGCATACGGAGACACAGTTGTCATAGGAAATAAGGAAGACAAAGAAAAACTACGTTATTTCTTTAATTCGGTGGATTGTGTATTACTTGAAAGTGAGTTCTACACCCCAGAGCTATTAGCTGATTTACAAACTGATACTTCAACTCCTGTATATCCTGAATTGTCATCTTATAAAAAATTATATTCAAAACTCTCTCAAAAAGACTTTTTTTCTC